>JAKEHC010000061.1 GCA_022615255.1 Candidatus Dadabacteria bacterium
CCGAGGTTCGCAACGGCTGGCTTTGTGACCGCTTGCAGCATGGTGGGCGCCTTCCGGATCGGGTGAGTCTCTACCCGGTATTTCCCTTTTCCGGCCATTTGAATCTCTATTACCGTTTCAAACCTTTTTCCCGGACTAATCCTTCCAACACATACGAACCCATTTTCTTTTTTTTCCCAGGGCATCTCAGCAAAATCACCCGGGACAGGAGGATACACTGTTGTAGGTTCTATCCCATAAAATTCTCTGATTTTGTTTCCAGTCCAGTCTGAGTTAACAAGGGTTATGTTGTTTTTCATTTTATCCAGTGCACAATTCTGGATATGTGTTCCCAAACGGAACTAGGCTTGAGCAATACATAATCAACCATATCACAGTATCGTCTGAGTTGGTCTACATGCTCCACTTGTTCGGGCGATATTATCAGACTCAATAATAAAACGGAATGATGCCGGGAGATATTTTTAATGAGGTTAAAATCGTGGATTCTTACTCCGCTATCAGGCGGATAAGGCAATCCGAATGCGACAAATAAAACCCTCAATCTCTTCATTGGGTTACTTCGTTTGTTTCCTATAATAATCCGTAATTGCCTTAATCCTTCGCATAGCCATGGATACAGCGTAAAACGGTAACCGCCATAGACGCTGCACACCCCAATAAGATCGCATGTATTTTAAAAAACCGATAACCTTAAGTGGTAAACCGGAGCTGCCGGCCCGCCGCGAATAGTCGAACCAGATTATGGGCATATATCCCAGTGGTTTTTGTAGATAGTTTTGGGTCTTATATTTGTATTCAATTCTTTCCATCCTGGTAGTGCGGAGATTTTGAATTGTTTTTAAGACACCTTCAGGAATACGGGCGTCTAGTTTATCACTCAAATAACTAAGTGCGTCTCTCACCGGAAGAATCAGCCGGTGCTCTTTTGATTGAAGGATCAGTCTCTTCCAGTCAATGTGAGAGTTTGAGTGATTAATAACGGCCATTGAATCGGCTACCCAGCGAATGGGGGGAGTAGGGTCCCACTTGATCCCGTGAACAATGGTGTGCAAAAGTTGATCGGCGGGACTCAAGGCATGGGTTGTAATGTTGCCGATGTCAACCGATATTGCCCCTTCCCAAAACTTATCATCAGCATTTGCTTGACAGCATTCATGAATTACATGCCAATGGAGGTCGATGGCTAGGTCGGTGTCTGGATTTTTAAAAGCGACACCATGGCTAATGGGAATTTGGGCCTGGGGCGATTCCAACTCCGGTACCCAGCCTGATTCCATCAGAGATTCAATGGCTTGGTGAGCCTGTTTGCTACGAACAAGAACATCAATATCGCTCATGGGACGGAAACCATGATTCCGGTAGTAAAGCAGGATCAAAGCCGTCCCCTTTAGTACCATTGTCTTAATTCCCGCACAGTGAAAAGAATTTAGCAGGTCTCCTGCTCTGTGCATCCAAAGCTGGTTCTTGTACCAGGTTTGAAGGTACACCCTTTTGAGCTTGCTCATCAAGGGGTCTTTGATTCCAAGCTTGTTAAGGTTATTGTAGAGAAGAGGGAGGAGCTTATACGAACCGGGGTCAAGCCGTTCGGTATCTACGACCGATTTCCATTTCTCCCAGGCAGAGATGGCATCTGTACCCTGCAAAAGAGCCGCCTTCAAAAGTAGTTCCTGCTCCCATGAAGGCCAGCACTCTCTTTCGTCATTCATTTTTTTCATGGCTTAATAGTTGTGGGGGGTCTTTCCCTAGAGATTCAACGCCCGGTGAGGTTTCTACAAAGCGACAAGGTCCGGCGGGCAACATCACTCAAAGGCCAGAGTAAGTGTCGAGACAGAAAGAGTCTTGGGTTACGATTAGATAGTAACCATACGATATGACTTATCGGTGAACTGATTATCCAATTCAACAGGTATGCACGCGAGTACCAATTCCTGCTCTCAAAAAACATCTTGATGTAGTTTCCTCTCACCTCTTCGCGGGCGACGGAAAGCGCATGCGAGCGTCCTTCTCCCCCGGTTTCTGAGGCGGCGGAATATAACTTGTCTAGAAAATAGACCGGGATCGGGGCATTGAGCTCTTCTGCCAGATAGCCAAAGGTGATAGAAAGCGGGAGCTCAAGATTGCTGCCAAGGGTGGTCGACAGTAAGTTATCCCAGTCAAGATTGGGATATTTGTTAATCAAGAACCAGCTATCAAAAATCCAAAGAAGGGTCCGGCGAGTTCTGTTAAAAAAGGCATTGCCGCATACGTGCAAAAGACTATCGGTTGGAGATAGAATACGGGTTGGCACATCGGCGATCGGTTGAACTTGGCTTCTTCCCCAAAGATCATCGAATGGCACGTGGTAATATGAGATGGGGAAAAGGCTACTACTCAAATGCAAAGGAAGGCCTGATTCATGCTTTAATTTTATCTGTTTGTGCTCGTGGTCAACTTCTTCGTATGATTCTGAGAATCCCATTGAGGGGAGTAAGCCTGCGGCACGGGTTAGCTCGGTATACTTTATAATAACATCTATTTTGCCACTGTGTCTTGATGAGGGAGATTTGTACACTGTGTCGGCCAAAGCAGCGCCTTCGACTAAGATCGAAGGGATCTCTTTATCTGCGTATCCGGAAAGGACCTGCCTTAAAATCTGGCGATAGGTATTGATGCGAAGCTCTTCGCGCAGGCTGGCGGTGCGTAAACAGGTTTGCAGTGCTTCATGAATCTCAGCATTGTTGTCCCTTAGAGCAGAGAAAATTAAGGGCAGAAGACCCTTGAGAGTCTCATCTCCATCTCTAAGCATTTTGATAGGGTCTATTACACAGCCGCACCATTCTGACCATGCCTGTCGACCGGGCTCGCCTGACCACAGGCAGGCGCGAAAAAGCAGTGTCTGCTCCGGATTGGGCAGGAGGACTGAAAGAACTTCATATAGGGCGGGTTTTGCTTTCATAACGGGGATGTTTTCACCAGAGTTTCTTCATCTTAACGGTGGATTTCAAACAACCACAGCTATAACTCCATCTCTCAATTTCTTTGCCTAACTCTTTTAAGCACCATCCGCCCTCAAGGATCGCCGCGTGCATAACCCTTGAGCCGGCTCTATTTCTTACTTTAAGTTATTAGTCCCATCTTGAATGGGAAAGCCTCAGGAGTGTTTGTGGGCAGAGAAGGGAGTTTGTTCGCGCGACACCATGCTCTCATCATATCGATTAGTGTTTTTACCTGTGGTTTTGTGGTAATATGGAAACCGAGCTTTCTACTCAGGTCTATCTCAGTTGGCTTACCATAGTCAAGACGCTCCATCAAGAACCTTCTGAGCGGCCATTTAAGATTCTCTGAATGCTTTAACCTCAGCGCCTCCTTCATGACGTTCATCGCCTGATAGGGGAACCTGGTTTCGATCGAAAAAAATGCTCCCGCTCTGTCTACTTTTGAAGTATAATCTAAAAGCGTGGTAAACATTGAGTAGAAAAAGTTATTTCTCTTCCAGGGCTGGGGCCATCCCTCCACCGGCCTAAAATTCTCCCGAAACGGATAACCGTGAAAAAGTTCATCACCACCTGTGCCATCAATCGCTACTCTGATATTTTCTTTTTTCATGGCTTTGAAAACGGTGTGCGTAAGGATGCTTCCGTTGTCGAATTTTTCGGAGTCATAGTAACCCGGTAGAAAGATCTCACTTAACGCATCCGAGTACTGTTCTTCGTTGCATTTTAAGAGTGTTACAGAACCTGCATTTTTTAAGCGGTGTATTCTTTCTAAAATCGCATCTGTTTCCGGAGTCTTCTCTCCAAAAATTTCAATAACAGAAAAAATATGGTATTTAACCTTGAGTTTATCCGCCATATAGGCGATAATACCGCTGTCTATCCCGGCGGACATGGGAATGCCAACGGTCGCAGTGTAATCCAACCTTGATTCAAGTGACTTTTCCAAAGATTCAAAGAGCTTTGTAACATCTTCACCAACTGCTGAATATTCATCCCACCGATTATAGCAACATAACTTCACCCCGGAATCATTTGCGAGCACAAAATGACCGGGGGGAAGAAGCCAAATGCCTTTGTAGGATGTGTAAGGTTCCTGCACCGATAGCGTATGTTTGTAGCAAGGGCCTTGGACGGCCGCACAAAAATCATGCCGCTCCATCTCGTTGATCGCGGATGCGGAAGAAGCCCACAGGAGACGCCTATTGTCCAAGCTGAAATAGACCGGCTTGGTGCCGAATGGGTCGCGAATTAAAAGCAGACTTTCCTTACTTTCATCCCAAATAGAGATCGCAAATTCTCCATCCAGTTTTGAAAACGTTGTTCGCCCGAATTCATCATACAGGGGCAGTATTACTTCCCCGTCGGAGGAGGCGTCCTTTTTCCAATCCTTAAAATTATAGATCTCTCCGTTGTAGAACATGAGGTTTTGCCCGTGTTTAAAGGGCATGCTGCCCTCTCCAGGACTACCCCTTATAATTAACCGGTTCCCTCCCATGACGAGGTTGCCGCGGACCCTTACTACCGACGATTCGTCGGGTCCACGGCTTTTCAGACAAGTCAGGGCGCTTTCGGTCATGCCGGTAAGCGATTTACTTCCAGGGCAGTTATTGCCGAACCAATATACTCCTGCTAGTGAACACATAAGAGTCTAATTATGAGTATTTTAAGCTCAGTAGTTGCCAACCTCTCGATTTTTATCCGAATCCTGCAACTCCAATCTTTTAATAACTTCTTCCGCCCAGTACTTTCGGGTAAAGCGGTCCGCCGCGCTGCTTTTTAGAAAGTCAATTGCCCTTATTCTGTAAGAAATAATTTCCTCCTGGGTCATGGCTTTGATCATTCGATGTATTTTGTTCGGGTCGTGACCTCTACAATCAATATAACAATCCTGGGGAATACTTTCTTCCAGGTATCCACCGCCGCCCCAATAGAGGGGAATCGTGCCGGCCATGAATGCGTGAATGATCTTTTCAGAGATGTATCCGGGATAATCGGTGTTCTCAAAGGCCAGTATAAAATTATATTCACTTAGCGTATGTAGCTTGTCTTTTGCAGCTCCACAGTAATTTGGAAACTCTTTCCACTTGTTAGATTCATCTCCGGACCCTCTACCGTAGATATCAATATCTCCTCCCATTATTTTAACAAACTCAATTCTCTTTAGCACTAAATTGCTGGTTTTCTTTTCAGAATAACGGTTAATGATGCAGCACAGTTTGTCCCGTTTAACTGTAATCAATCTTTCCAGATTTTTGACGAACTCGTTTTTGTTTTTATAGAAGACGACGTAAAACATCCTTTTCTCAATATCCGATTCTTCATAAGAGTAGATATAAGGTTTTAAATGCTCTGATTGAATATGCTCTCTTGTTTCAGGTGGCATGGACGGAATAGGTTCGCGCGTAAAAAACAACTTCGGTTTCTGACAGGATAAACATTCGTCGAAGAGATAACTCTGGGCCAAAAGATAATCATAGTCTTTCGGAGCGAAAAGGGAGGGAATATTGTGAAGAAAGTGGTAAACTGAGGGGTAAAAGATTGTTTTATTAGGATCATTCCCAACTCCTGTCATCTTAATTATTTTCCTATTTTTGGAAAACGTGCCGTGCCAAATGGAGAGGGGGTTTAGCCTTCTCTCGATTTCGTGTAAAAGTCCGCGGATTCCTGAGCTTCTAATTCTTCCAATGGGCAGGCGTATAGTCTGCATGTCGGTCAAGGATATTCATATAACGGTTTCATAAGTCAGCTTTGGCTGCGGCGACGGTCTAAAGATTTTTTTACGATCATGAGAAATTCATCGCGGCTGTCGGTGCTTCGGCGTCTGGTCAAATTGGATTCGTGCATCCGATGATAAGTTAGCACTTCCGGCACCAATTCAATAATCAAGCCTCTTTCTTTGGCGCGTATAAACCAATCTGTGGCATCGCCGAACCAGTATTGGTCGTCAAAAACTCCGATGGTATCAAACACCTTTCGCCTTGCCAAAAGAGTGGTAGTAGCATAGCCCGGCACTTGTTTAGCCCGCGGGTGCTCTCTGTAGGAAGTTTCTTCATCGATAAGGGATTCCGACCAAAACATTCGGGCGTATGTTATGCAAAGGTCTAGTTCTGGTCTTTGCTCGAAGCGAGCCATTTGCTTTTCGAGCTTTTCTCTGTGCCAAAGGTCATCCGCATCTATAAAGGCTACGAATTCGCCGCTGGCATTGGTCAACCCGAAATTTCGAGTGGCTGCGGGGCCCGATGTGTCCTGACTGAAAAACCGAATTTCATTCCCGTAAATTGCTGCCACGTCAGCGGTCCCGTCCGTAGACCCGTCATCAGCTATTATGATTTCCAGAGGACGATAGGTTTGCCCTAGTATGCTGCTCAGGGCATCGCGTAAATATTTCTCGCTGTTATAGCTGGGAACAACACAGCTAATCAAAGGTTTTTTCATGGCTCTATGAATACCAACTTTATCTTCTTGTCACATATAACCGCATTCATGCAGATTATCGTCTGATTTCGAGAGTACTAATACGCGCACCGTCTTTACTAAACCTATTAGACAAATTCGTGGTTAGAATAGTCTTTTGAGGTTTAGCGCTTTTAACTCATCCAATACCGATTCCTCAATATCCCTGAAAAGTTTTGCGTCATAATACCTGAAGTCCAGTGCTTCATGCTTTATTCCAATGTCATTTCTTGCTACTATTTCACGGATGGCCTCATGATTAACCAGTCTTGAAGGGTTGGCGAACAATATTACTCTCCTTATGACTCCGCAGCTATCAGCCACGAGCTCATTGTAGGGAACAAAACACGTGTTCGGATTTTGGTTCTGAATTACCCATTTCTGTACAAACTTCTGCCAGAAAGGGATGCGGAGCTTGATAAACTCCAGCCACCGCTGTTGGGTATCCCGCCGAGTATACAGGTTCCAAAACGGCAGCCTGCGGTTGATCAAAGCGCGCCACTTGGTATTCTTCTCCGCGTTAACTGCATTATCGACCTCCCATTTATACCATGATATGACCGATTCAATGGGGTGACGATACTGAATAACGTAATACCAATGGCCTGTATTCGGTAAACATAGATCAAAATCGTGATTCTTTTGGTAGTTCGTCTTCGCATCCTTAAAATGAACCTTTCGGAAAACGTTGGAGCAATAATGAAGATCGCCGCTAAAATATTGTTTCAGACATCTGGCCAAAAGGTGATGTCCGCTTCTAGGAAAAGAAACGCATTGGATTTTTCTATTTCCCATGTTCATAACACTAACTAAGCCCGCCTAATGTTTCCTGCATATCGTGTGGTAAAGATGCTCGTAAGCATCTACATGACGCTCGAAACTGAAGACTTCCTTTGCCCTTCGCCTTGCGGCCTCTCCCATGCTAGCAGCCAGGACCGGGTTCTTTAATAAAGTAATGACAGCCTCGGCAAACCCTGAGACATCTTCAGGCTCGACCAGCAAACCGGTTTCTCCGTGTGATACTACCTCCTTTAGCCCCCCGACATTGGCTGCCACAATTGGTCGGGCCATAAGGGCGGTTTCCAAAGCTACAAGGCCAAACGGTTCGATACGGGAAGGCATTATGACAATGGTTGATTTATTTATGAGTGCTGCGGTATTCTCCGGGGAAACCCACCCTAGAAAATCCGTCATTCCTCTCAGACCCAGGGCACTTACTTGTTGCTCCAGTTCTGGTCGCGTCGGGCCGTCGCCTGCGATCACCAGGCGCGTCTTCGGGAATTGGGTAACGATACTAGAAAATGCACTTACCGCTAGGTGGAAGCCTTTAAAATCCAAAAGACGGCCTAAACATAACAAGACCGGCGTCTCGAAGGATAAAGGTTGAGGAATTAAATCGAATTCTTTTATGGAATTAGGGATTGTAGAGGAGCGTGAACTGATTTCCGGCACTGATTCTATTGTTTTACGTAAGATGTAGTCTGAACAACAAACAATCCAGTCGGACTTCCGAAGAGTCCGGCACGGCAAGGTGCGTGGGGTCAGTGTATCCGGAGGTAGGTGTTGCTGTAAAGTCAGTATGTACGGACTAGGCTTGGCATTTTCAGTCAGGTGATGAAAGATGTCGATGGGCCCCGTCGAATTCAAGTGTATAAGGTCTTGGCCGTACTCACGCTTCAGTCTGGAAATTTGTTCACATATGGCGGTTATCCGGTCAATGTCGTGGTGTTCTATTGCCTCCCGAAAAGGGAAAAGGTGTACCGGAATATTCATAAAGTCGTACCTGTCAGGCAGGCGAGGATCGACGTGAGTTGCAATCACTAAGAATTCGTGCCCCCTGCGTAGTAATTCAGAGAGTAGGTTTGTCGCAAAGACTTCGCTCCCGCCGATATAAGGCCAAAAAAAATCAGACCAGAATAGTATCTTCATCTCGCTTATTTTCAGTTACTTGTTTTTCCCTATCCGAGTTCGACGCTCATCCAGTGACTTCTTCACCCGGCCTAGAAGTTCATCTTGACTGACTATATTGCTATCGCCAGTCAGATTGCTGTCGTGAAATCGCTTGTATGCTAAAACTTGAGGTACTATCTCAATGACTCCGCCGCTGTTGCTGACACGCAAAAACCAATCGGTGTCCTCCCCAAGTCGCAAATCTAAATTAAATGGTCCAACTCTATCAACAAGGCTTCTACCGACCAAGGTTGAGCTAGTCATGTAGGGGGTGATCACTATGACTGGATCTTCTTCTAGAATATCTCTTTGTATTTCGGGCGATATACGAGTCATGAAAGGCTTTACGCGCGTGAGACACATATCCAGTCCAGGGCGGTCTCTAAATCTTGCAATTTGGGCGGCTAATTTTTCAGGATGCCAGAGGTCGTCGGCATCCAGAAAGGCCAGGTATGCGCCCTTTGCGGTGCTGATCCCGAGATTCCTTGCTGCGCCCGGGCCGGAGTTTGCCTGCCACAAGTAGTTAATTTTATCCCTATAGCTTTTGACAATCTTAGCCGTTCCATCTGTTGACCCGTCATCAACCACGATCACCTCGATGGGACGATAAGTCTGCACCAGGACGCTATCTATAGCCTCTCCTAA
>JAKEHC010000062.1 GCA_022615255.1 Candidatus Dadabacteria bacterium
GAGATTCGAGCTGCAGAAGCAGTTGTCGCACAGAGTAAAGCCGATCTTCTATACGCACAGAGGCGTTTTGACGACCTTTTGCCTTTAGCCAAGAAGCAGTTTATACCGCAATTACAGCTCGATCAGGCAAGGGATGACTTGAACGCAAAAAGGGCTTTAGTACATAAGGCTGAGGCAGACCTAGCAAGGGCAAGACAGGCATTAGAGCTGAGAATAGACGGTGACTACGCAATAATCAAAGAAGCGGAGTCAGACCTGGCTCTGGCGAAATATTACCTCGGTCAGACTACAGTTTATGCGCCGGTAGACGGATATGTGACTAATTTGCAACTGATACTGGGTTCCTATATTAAGGTTGGTGAAGCGGTTATTACCCTTGTAGATGCGAATAATTGGTGGATAATTGCGAACTTTCAAGAAAATAGCCTTGAGAGAATACGTACCGGACAGCCTGCCGAGTTAAGCATTGCCACTTACCCTGGAAAGATATTTAAAGGTAAGGTTGAAAGCATTTATTGGGGTGTTAGTACAGGTCAGGGAATTCCCTCAGGTGATTTACCAGACGTTCAAAATCCGGGGAATTGGGTAAGGCTGGCACAGCGTATTCCCGTTCGTTTAAGGCTCGAAAATCTTGATTCCAAATACGCTCTGCGCATTGGCGGCACAGTCAGCGTAGCGGTATTCACGGAAAAGGGGATCATTTTAAATAACCTTGCCCGCCTATGGCTCAGGATAGGAAGTTACGTGAATTATATTTATTAAGATTAACCAAACAACTCCCCCTGTAACCTTTGTAAAATCTTGTTCTGGAGTTTCTGGCTTGTGATATTATGGTGATTACTATACAAAAATTTAGAAATACAATTGCTTTACAGATCATCCTTATATATTAAGCTATATCAAGCATAATTTTATGTGCAATTCCTGCAAAGTTACGTATTCTTTTTTGTAACTGGGCTAGGACTTCATCTGCAATTAAATGGTCATCCTTCCAATCAGCAAATTTAAATTCCCATGCCCGTGCTTGGGCTTCCAGTTTTAATGCTTTTGTACATACGCTTTCAGTTACTATTTCTGCTAGAAGAACACGAAAATGAGGTTCCTTATCGCCCTCCCATTCTTTAGTCTCAGAACTATATTTTAAATATCGCCTTATTGAATCATGACGTGCTGAAATTAATAGCAAGTTAGGTCTTCCTTCGTGCTCAGCCCATCGAGCACGAAAGTTGCCAAAATCTTCGTCTTGCAAATCAATATTAATTTTTACACCCTTTTCTTCTTTTTGTATTACTTTAACCTTTGCAATTGCTTTATCACCATTTATTGATGCCATTATCGTTGCTGCTTCTTTTAGTAAACGTCTTCCTCGAACGGTAATTTCCCCGACGGCATAGTTTGTTCCTGGAACAGGAACAACATGACAGCGTCCTATTATAGGAACGCTCCCACTATCTGAGGAAATGACGCTAACTTCAGTCTCTTGATTTACCAATTCAGGACACTTTGCAAAAAGCCTAAGATTTCTAGTGCTACCCTCTTTTACATGATAGGATTCATGCTCAAATTCTAATGGAGAGGAAAAAATACGATCTTCAAACCTGTTTTCAACTACTTGAACTACAGCTTCCGCAACCATAGACTCCGCTTGAGGTACTCCGGGGCAAGTTGTCTGAATATAAACACAATCTTTGACGGACTCACCCTTAACACGAAAATTACCTATCAGTCTATCGTTCTTTTTCGAGTGTGCCCTTAATTTAAATGGTGAATCTAAAACTGTAATAGCTGAGCTATCAGCATCTACTGTTATCTCTTGCCCCTCTTTATCAAATAAATTGCGGTTAACGTAAAAAGTTAACGTGCGTATTTCACCAATCCCGACACGAAGATATGTTGGAAAAATTAAGACCCCCTTTTTTGTAAAGAAATTTTCATCAACTTCATCTCCTATAGACAACTCTTCTAAATCTTCTACCTGTTGGGTTAAAAATTTGCTAGCTGCTTTAGCTAAATCATTTAGCCTATTTTTTGTATCTTTGCTTACGACTTCTGTCTTATTAGCTCGAGATAGTTCTTTTTCTTTATCCACTAAGGCTTTAAGACGTTCTGAAGGAATTTGGAAAAGGGCTTTTGTGAAAGGATGCTCCCTTATCAATCCCGTTCGACGATTTGGGTCTATCAATAAAGATGGATTCTCTGCGGGATGTGGCTCGTCATTTTTTAGCCTCCCATCAAATTCATCCATTAACTTATCAATGTAATCGCATTCTAATCGACCAAAATATTTCAGCGCATACTGGTCTTTTTCAAAACCTGGATACAGCAAACTGCACTCATGGATCGCCCGCTTTCCCTTAATAAGTAGTCCTGATCTTCTGAAGCTTTTATCTGAAGAATCATTAAATGACTCAGGTGCTTTCCAAATTTTTAACTTTGCAATAGCATTTTGATATCCGAGAACTGGAAAATTTTCATCGCATACTAATTCACCTTCAGGTTGTCTGTAGACTATTTTTTCTGATTTCCTTTCTGGATTATTTAGATTTCTGATCAAAACTTTAGTGGCACTATGCTCGGATAGGATGTCTCTTAATGCGAAATGCCAGGGTAGATCACGTATGATTGTGTCAATTCTAGGAATTTTATGCTCAGCACTAATTTCTAATGTGACTACTGTACCATTTCCCTTTTCAATTCTTAATGTTTTTCTTATATCAGCAGTTGCTGTTTTTTTATCAGTTAACGGAATAATTTGTGGCTTAGTTGTTAGTTCACACTTATAATACTTATCCTCTTTAATTGACTCCAAAGTCATTTTTCCTAATGCTGTACAATCCTTTGCTCCTCTACCCATAAATCCTCTATCTCCGCTTTTGCTTCTGCGTGTACCAACATCACCAAAGTTCATTATCATTTCTTGTAAAGTCATACCCTCCGCCTTATCGTATACAGTTACTAGTGAGGGGATACCCTTTCTTTGCTGACAAATCTCAACTAAGATAGATCCTCCATCTTCACTACGTTTTTTATTTATATAAAGGCGATGATAGCTATCATCACTATTAGTAATAAGTTCAACGAGAGCGTCAAAAACATCTCGAATAGCGAACTGCCTATTGAACTGATAATATCTTGTTGAGTACGTTAAATCTGACGGGATACCTAATTTCATATTCCCCACCTCAATAAGTTATTAAATACCCAAATTTATTTTCAGATGCCTCCAAAAATTTCAGGATTTCTTTGTCATTCGATAGATTTGCTGTTGTCAAGAGACGCTCAAATTTTTGCTTTATAATCTCTTTTGACGCATCAGGAGCACACGCTAACATATCTGTAAACATATATGAAGTTACTTCATTTAAGTTTCCATTTTTATTAAAAGAAACGAAACATGGATCATTCTTTAACTGTCTAATAAAACGTTCTGCAACAAGTTTTGGTAGGTCTGGTGCCCTTTGTTTTAGTGCATTCAAAATTCGGCTTTCATTTTTTTTAATCCAATCTGCACCCTGTGGAGTTAGACGCCAACCTTCTAATTCAGGACGGTTAATATCTCCGCCTGCTCTTCCAGATACTAACCTTCCATTTTCTTTTTTCTTTGCTTGTTCTAAAGCAAAACGAACAGGGGTTTTGTCAGGAAATCCTTTTTCTTTAAATTCAGGTAAACGCCAGGAAAACCTTTCTTTTGCTAAATGATATGCTTCCCAGGCAACAGATTCAGTATGAATTTTTTTTGAAATACCTCCGAGTTTGTATAAAGCAAAAAGAGCAATATCTATGTTTGACAATTCGTTCCTTGAAAGTCCTCTCTTCACAGCTTAAACCTCTGCCTTCTTCCTGCCAAAAATTTAGCTTTGGTGACCTTTACCTGTTTTTCTATCTCTGCGAAAATCTTATTTACCTCTTCCTCGGTATACTCATAAGAACTCTTATTTGAACAATTTCCAAGTATCCTGATTTTCTCAAGAACCTCGTTAGTCCTCTTTGCTGCTATTCTTTTAAAACGCTCGTGTCTAGTTTCTTGTTTAATATTTCTGTCAGTTACTATCATTTTTAAACCTTCATTTTTGCTGTCTTGTTCCATAAACCACTCCAAATATTAGCATTATATTTCAAATATAATAGGGTTATTTAAATATGTCAAGTATATAGTATGTGTATTTATATAAATAACAGGAAAGTACCTACATGCTCAAATTGTAATCCAGTGAGTTTAAGCGATTATTTTATGAAATTTATGAGATAGAAAGGATACTTATAAGTAGTTGTATTGATTCGCTTATCATGCTTTTGTAAGTTCTCTTCTGTACTCTTTGCCTATTTTTTTAGCAACTTTTTAGAGTCATTATATGTGGGCATTAAGTAAAAAGTTCCCTGACTGTTTCTTTTGTTCCTTTTTCTTGTATTTCAAGGAAATACGGTTTATGCGCTGCCCTATTTGGACTTTTGCTAAAGAGTTCAAATTCTTCCATATACTGTTCTGCATAATCTATTGCCATATCAATCAAATCATCCAGCGCCGCTTCTGGGGTACTACCCTCTGTGGAAAGGTCAAGTTCAGGACAGTTAGCAACATATACCCCTTCAGAAGGTTCTATTATGGCAGTTAGCTTTTCAGAGACGTCTTTTATTGCTATTGGCAAATTGCACCTCCAATCATTCTTTATGATATTCCATTAATACCTCTTCGTGTGAAATTCTCTTGGATGGTTTTTTTAGTCTTTGTTGTAGCTTTCTCTTAAATTCCTTTTTTAATTGTAGACCGGAATCAGGATCTCCAAGAATTTCGAGGAGCTTGTGTTCTATAAATCGTTCAAGGTCGTCAACTGACATGTCTTTAATCTTAACCTTAGCCACATTACACCTCCGTCAGTCTTTATTATATTCCTTCAAAACTTGATTAACAATCCTTCTTGCAATCTCAAATGCCGCTGCAATCTTAATAATCTTTCTATCTCCAAGTCCTTTAATCTCAAGAAACTTCTCAAGCGGCTGGTTTGCCATGCCCTTGAATGAGCCAAATTTATCAAGGATTTCTTTTGCAACCTCTTCAGCAGGCTTCTTCTTAGTACCAGTAGAGATAAGGATTGCTAAGAGTTCAGAATCGGTTAGAGACTCTGCGCCGAGTTCTCTTAATTTGCCTCCAGGGTGTCGCCATTTTTGCATTAGGTCTATCCTAACATTTTTCGAGTAAGCATTTGTCCTGATACTATGTTTGCATAAGATACATTAAGTTTCGCTGAATATTCAAGGGGTTTGACGGTAAGTAATGGTAAGAAGCGTAAGAAAAAAAAGATAACAACTTGCGGGGTTTGAAAACCCCGCCTATCGAGGGTTGTGAATATGAATTCATCTCAGGAAAAATCATGATGCCACAACGCAAGGAACCGTTCTTCAACTGAGAATCCTATTTTAAACAAGCTCCGTGGTGATTATTCAAATTTAGGTAGATTTACAATGGTAGTGAAATCATAATCCGGGTCAAGTTCTAGCGCCCTCAGCCATGCTTTAACAGCATCTTCTATAGCGCCTACTTTAAAAAAAGCGATCCCTAAGGAATGGTGTACAAAGGCATCATGGTCACGGTAGCCTAGTGCCTGACTATAGTAGCTAATCGCGCTTTCCCAGGGTCCCTTCTTTAAGAATCTGAACCCTTTCTCGCAATTCTTAGCCCAGAGCCTATTCTCCTCTTTTATTATATCTATGTTGAGAAAGCCTTCCTTCTTCGTGTCTAATATCTCATCTATTATTTGTCCGAGATTATGGCGCGCAGGAGAGTTTTGAAATATTGATATTGAATGAAGAAGCTCGCGTATTGCAAGATTAATCGAGTTGGCGGATTTGTTTTCGCTGTTTAACAATCTTAACGCACTTCTATAATGCTCTCTACTTTCAATAAGAGCCTCTGTTTTTGATAGAAACTCCTGTGCCTTTTGATGCGCTGGTTCAATCTCGGTAGCCTTTTTATAAAACTCTAATGCCTTATCTATATCGCCGGACGCTCCCATAGCGGTGCCCAGAAGATAATAGGCATCGGCATTATTAGGATCAGCCTTAATCGCCCTCTCGAAAGCCTCTCGAGCGAGATCAGGTCTTTGAGTCTCTAAATAACAGACCCCGAGATTAACCCAGGCTTCGTGGTTATCGGGATTATTAACTACGACCTCGCTCAAGACTTCTAATGCTTCATCAAACTCCGCCTGTTCCAGTAGACTAATCCCGAGTTCGAATTTCTCTCTATGCATTCTTATTCTTCTTCACCTGCAAATAGCTTTACGAAGTTGTCTATTGAGGTGGGTGGGATTTTGGCAACCTTCATGTTCTCTTCCACATGGTTTATGTTGCTCATTCCTACAAGAGCCGATGAGATTCCTGGAGTAGAGCGGACAAACTGGATTGCCCGCTGGGCATCGGTTTCTAGTCCGGTTAGACATTCACCGATAAATTCAGGGAGATTTTTTGAAAGCTGACTTTGAAGAAGCGATGAGCTTGCGATCACTGTTATTCCCATCTTCCATGAAGCCTCAAGCACAGAGGTCATCTGTCCGTCAACCCCTTGATTCTTAAGTACAAGAGCCTCAGGCATCGCAAGATTAAAGGGAAGCTGTATTACCTTGAAATGATTCTCTTCACCGGCAACCTCCTTTGCAATACCCAAAAGTTCTTCAAGAGACAGATAACCTAGTGCAGTTGGTTCCTGGCGGTATCCATTCCAGGTAGCGGTGCCATATGTTCTTATCTTTCCTTGAGAGACCTTGCTTTCAAGCGTCTCGAAAGCGTCCTTTATACGTTTATGGAACTCCTCCCTCGTTACCTCTTGAAGCTGTTCTTCCGGATTATGAAGGTAGTAAATGTCTATACACTCCAGCCCCATGTTTTTCAGGCTGCACTCAAGCTGATTCTCTATATAGCGGGGAGTCATACAGTGACTGCCTGAAACCATGTCATCAGGCGTTGCGATACCTGGTTTGACGAAGGTATCAATAAAATATGTTCTCATATCCCTCGGAGGAGCGCCGTCGAAAGGGATATAGCCACCCTTTGAGGCGATAATTATCTCGTCGCGCGAAGCCTTTCCATCTTTAAATAATATATCAAGCGCTTTGCCGATTGACCTTTCACTACGCTGAAACCTGTAGTTAATTGCCGTGTCAATCTTATTACAGCCAAGCTCAACGGCGCGGACAACGGCATCACGGTATCTGATGTCGGTTGCTTCGTCATAATTACCGAGATAGGATCCGAATCCTATAGATGACATCCATAACCCCTGAGATTCTCTAAAGTGGTCGTGTGGAACAGTATCCTTCGATCTCTCCCGATAACGCGCTGTGCCTTCATTTGTTGCATAATTGCTCATTATTCTGCCTCCGGATTATTTTAACTATTCTACCTGAATATTCATTGGATCACCGTTTAGGATACACATTTCGGGACGACATTTTCTATGAGATTCCTTTGACAGCCCGAAATCAATTATTGCGGCAATGTAAGCTGTTAGTGCGCTTAATGAATAGGAGGTTTATCGATATAATACTAGACACACCCTGCCTGTTTGCGGATAAGTAACTCAGTCCGCATGGTATCGTACAAAGGCTGTATAGCAACTTTAAGTTACTCTACACATCCTTAATTTGTATTCGCTCCCCGGATTTTACTTTTCTTAGAATTATTCTCAGAAACTTCTCAGGGAAGGAACTGAAAGTGAAGTTATCTAACTTTATTGACTTTGCTTGCCTGAAGTCCCTTAGGGCCCTCGACAACGTCAAACTCCACTACATCACCCTCTGTAAGGGTTTTAAAGCCTGAAGCTTGAATAGCGGTGTAATGAACAAAAACATCCTTACCACCTTCCTGCTCAATGAATCCGAAACCCTTGGATTCATTAAACCACTTTACTTTACCTTTACGCAATGTACTGCCTCCTTAAAATTAATCATTTAAATATCGCATGTTTTCATTGCTTTGTCAAACCGCCCCGTGCCCTTTACGCCTCACTAATTAGCGAATTAAAGATTTCTATATTGAAAGCGCGTATACGGGTTTTGTTATGTTCACAAGTGCCTGGTTTATTGGTTTCTGTTAGTGTCCCCGTGGCATTTGAACCCGCAACCGTAAGATTAGGAAACAGCACAACGGGTCTATTAAAAACTAGTCTTTAATTTTTCCAGCTAGTATATTCTTTGTAGAGTAGCTACTGTTAGGTACTATACTTACATTGTTTTTATCATAGCTCTGGGTAAGGAGCGTTATGAGTAAAACATAACGAAGTATAAGGAATCTGATGAACTATAAATTGGTTGTTGCTCGTCTACCCTATAAGAGAATAACAAAATCATGATCAAAATTAGACGAGTTTATGATTCTTCCGATAAGGATGAGGGCCTCGGCTTTCTAATAGATAGGCTCTGGCCCCGGGGTGTGAAGAAAGGGACGCTCCAGATGGAGGGTTGGCTAAAAGATGCAGCCCCTAGTGATGCCCTTCGTCGCTGGTTTAAACATGATCCCAAGAAATGGGATAAGTTTCGGCATCGTTACTTTGCTGAACTAGACAGCAAGCGAGAGGTCTGGCAGCCGCTTCTCAAGGCTGCACGCAAGGGTACGATAACGCTTCTTTATAGCGCTAGGGATCGGGAACACAATAATGCTTTAGCCTTAAAGGAATATCTAAAATCAAAGCTTAAAAAATAATAACCTATGATTAAATTGCAGTTATTTTTCAGAGAAATGAATTATGAATCAATAACTCAGATAGGGAGCATCCTACTTAAAAACCTTTTTTTATCAAATGCGGTTTTTATCCCTTGTTTCTAGATGGATTGCCAATGTAGCTTATATTTAGAGCAGGAATTCATCGGGAGGGGCAAACAATGGTGAAGGACGTTGATTTCTTATTGATCGGTGGCGGGCTTGCAAGCGCAACCGCAGCTGAGACATTAAGGGAAGAAGGAGCCAAAGGTAAAATCGTTATTTTATCGGCGGAAAAATATCTTCCCTATCACCGCCCGCCGCTTACCAAGCACTTCCTTCTTGGAAAACAGAAAAGGGAGCGCATATTGGTACTCAAAGAAAGCTACTACCGAGAA
>JAKEHC010000063.1 GCA_022615255.1 Candidatus Dadabacteria bacterium
ATACTAAATGTATAAAGCACATACGAAGTCAAGAATTAGAAACTTTGAATAAAACCCGAAAGTCAAACTGACAACAAAAGCGCCTATAAAACGAAATAAGCCTTTTAAGTACTAAGCCCTTATTTCCCTTAAATGTCTAATACATATATCACATAAAGTTGGATAATCTTGATTATTTCCGACAGAGGTTCTATAAGTCCAACATCTTTCGCATTTCTCTCCAGGAGCTTTTCGAACTTTTATCATAAGCCTAGTAATATCGGTGCTTTCAAAAACATTATTACCTTTTGGAGATTCGCTAATGGCTTCTAAATGTGATACAATCGCCAATGTTCTAAGCAATTCTGAATTTTCTTGAATAAAACCCAACTTATTCCCTTCCGCGTAAATTCCGACACCAGCTTCAAGTGAACTCCCGATAAACTTATCTTTTCTAGCCCTTTCTAGCGCCTTTAATATTTCATCTCTTATTAGAAGAAGCCTATTCCATTTCTCTTCAAGCTTATCATTAATAAACTCAATATTTGGAAAATCTGTTAGATGAACACTTTCCGTTTTCTCGCCTGGAATATACTGCCATACCTCATCCGCTGTGAATGAAAGAATGGGGGCAGAAAGCCTTATGAGCCAATTTAAAAGAACATAAATTGCAGTTTGTGCTGATCTTCTTTTCTCTGAGTTAGGAGGAAAGGTATATAGAACATCTTTTTGAATATCAAGATAAACTGCACTTAGATCCACGATACAAAAACGTTGTAGCTCATTATAAACGATATGAAATTCATAATCGTCATAACCCTTAAGTATCTTACTAGATAAAATCCCAAGCCTATGAAGAATCCATTTGTCAATTTCCTTTAGCCTTTCATATTCTAGTGCATCTCTTACAGGATCAAAATCGTAGAGATTTCCCAGAAGATACCGAAACGTATTTCTTATCTTTCTGTATGACTCTGTAAGTCTCTCTAGAATTTCAGTTGAGATCCTGATGTCACTTCTATAGTCTTCAGCTACAACCCAAAGTCTTAAAACTTCTGCTCCATATTTTTTTATGATGTCAGATGGGACGATTACATTCCCTTTTGATTTCGACATCTTCTCACCTTCTTTATCAACAACGAACCCATGAGTAAGAACGGCTTTATAAGGGGTGAATCCTCTTGTTCCAACACTGGCAAGAAGGCTTGAATGAAACCACCCTCTATGCTGGTCGCTCCCTTCCAGGTACATATCTGCAGGCATAGAAAGTTTAGGATTTCCTTCGAGCACCGATGCAAAACTCACACCCGAATCAAACCAAACATCTAATATATCGGTCTCTCTTCTAAAGCCTTCGTTTCGGCATTTAGGGCATTTTGTTCCGGGAGGGAGCAGCTCATTAGTTTCAAGAGTAAACCAAGCATCTGCGCCATGCCTTTCAAAAATCCGAGCTACATAATCAACAATACCAGATTCCATAAGTATGTAGTCGCAAGAGTCACAATAGAACACAACGATAGGCACACCCCAGGCTCTTTGCCTTGAAACACACCAATCTGATCGATTCTCAATCATGTTATAAATCCTCTCTCTACCCCATTCCGGAATCCACCTTACGCGCTCACTAATTTCCTGAAGCGCCTTAAGCCTTAAACTATTTTTATCCATGGAAATAAACCACTGAGGAGTTGCCCTAAAGATAATCGGGCTTTTACACCGCCAGCAGTGAGGGTAAGAGTGTGTGATCTTATCTTCTATTAAAAGATTTCCCACCTCCTTAAGTTTTTCTATTATCTTTTTGTTTGCATCATAGACAAAAATATTACTAAAAAACTCAACGTCTCTAATGAATCGCCCTCTCTCATCCACAGGAGCATAAATATCAAGGTTGTATTTTATTCCGATTTCATAATCTTCCTGTCCATGCCCAGGAGCTATATGAACGATACCAGTTCCTGTTTCAAGGGTAACGAAACTTCCTAAAGTTGCAATGGACTCTCTTTTATAAAATGGATGTCTAAACCTTACCCCTTCAAATGACCTTCCTTGAAATTTTTGGATGATAGTGACTTTCTTGTCTAGTACATTCTCAAGAAGCGCTTCAGCAAGGATATATACTTCCCCTTCTCTCTCCGCCGCAACATAAACATAATCAGGATGAAAGGCTAGCGCTAAGTTTGCCGGAAGCGTCCAGGGGGTTGTAGTCCAGATTAGAACAGACACCCTCTTTCCAGAAAGGATGGGAAACTCGGTAAAGAACTCTTTATTTATTTGGGGTTTACTAACGTCTAATATTAAAGGAAACTTTACATAAATCGAGGGCGATGTTTTATCCTCATATTCTACCTCAGCTTCAGCCAATGCCGTTTGACAGGAATAACACCAATAAACTGGTTTCTTCCCCCGATATAGATTTCCAACTTTGATGAATTCCCCTAATTCTCTTGCAATCGTAGCCTCATAATCATAACTCATTGTAAGGTAAGGATGCTCCCAGTCTCCAAATACCCCAATGCGTTTGAACTCTTCACGCTGAATCCCAACAAACTTTTGAGCGTAATTTCTACACATTTTTCTTATTTCGGCCTTTGAAATGGACTCTTTTTTAGCACCCGTATCTTTCGTCACTTGATATTCAATTGGAAGTCCATGGCAATCCCAACCTGGAACATAATAAGAATCCAATCCATGCATGGTTTTTGATTTTACTATTACATCCTTAAGGATTTTATTAAGACAGTGGCCAAGATGTATGTGTCCATTTGCATACGGCGGGCCATCATGAAGAATAAATTTCGACTTACCCAGAGATTTTTCACGGATTTTTTTATACAGTTTTATAGATTCCCATCTCTCAAGAAGCTCCGGTTCTTTTTGATTTAGGTTAGCCTTCATCGGAAATTCTGAATGGGGGAGATTAAGAGTATTTTTGTAATCCAAGGGTTTGTCTTCAGCCATAGTGAATTAGTGTCCTCTTCATATTTGTCAATTTTTCATTTTAACAATAACTATTCGATAACAGATAGAACGATATTAATTATTTGTCTACTAGTAATCTATAAAGCTTTTAGTCAGTGATAAAGTTTAAAAGAAGAACATAATTATAGCCAATTGTTTTAGGGTTGCTTTATTAAGATAATACCTTTATATCGAGAGTAGTAAAAGCAAGTTTTATCAACTTAACAAATAGTTACAAGAGAAAAACAAAAGTTATAAGTATATAAAGAGGTATTAAAATCATACCTGAATAAACCATATAACCGAAAAAACTAGGCATTTTGATACCGGCTTCATCGCAGATCGATTTCACCATAAAATTTGGGCCGTTTCCAATATAAGAATTCGCACCCATAAAAACTGCTCCAGCGCTTATAGCGAGAAGTATATCCTCAGGGACGCCAACTATTCCGCCTCCAATTCCCAATCCCTGAGCCAGGGAAAAGAAAGAGAGATAAGTAGGTGCGTTATCTAAAAAAGATGAAAGGCTTCCTGTAAGCCAGAAAAACTGCCAAGGTTCTTCAATCCCAAACTCAGCGCCTCTCGCTTTAAGAATCAAAAGCGCAGGAATCATCGTCGCAAATATGCCTGCAAATAGTACAGCCACTTCAGTTATAGGATATAACGTAAATTTGTTTTTGGTTTTGATCTCCTTTGCCGTGTATCTGTAAGAAAGATAGCCCATTAAAATCATAGCTAACTCTCTATAAGGTGTAGATAAAAATACTGCACCTACTACGCCAAGAAACCACAAAAAGTTTATCTTTCCCTTAATTCTTAACGGCTCTTCAAGAAGCTTGTCACTTATAATATCAGTTCCTAACTCCTTCTTCCACGCTCGTATTTCGAATAAATAAAAAGTTACCAGAAGCAATGCGACAGCGGTAATCCAAAGAGGAAAAAGTTTTAATGTCCAGAAAAACGGCACACCCTGAAGATATCCAAGAAAAAGCGGCGGGTCGCCAAGGGGTGTAAGGGAGCCGCCTATATTGCTTACGAGAAATATAAAAAATATCGGTATGTGTTTTGTATGCTTTCTCAGATTGTTTGCTCTAAGTAGCGGTTTTATAAGAAGCATACTAGCTCCTGTCGTCCCTATCAGGTTTGCAAGCACAGAACCTATGCCTAGGAATACGGTATTTACAAAAGGTCTTCCTTCAGGGTTTCCTTCAAGTAAAATTCCGCCTGAAATCTTATATAGCGATGCAAGAAGAATAATGAAAGAAATATATTCGTGCGCACTATGCATTAGTTGATGGTAATCTTTAATAATAAAATAAATTACGATAGGAAGTCCCAAAATCGTGCTGACATAAGCTTTATGCCTATTACTCTCCCACCAGTGACTATGCGTAAGAGGAAGGATCGCGATGGCAAGCAGCATACAAATAAACGGTATAACGCTCCAAAAGGGAATCTGTGTATTTATATCACTTGCAGCGTTTAGAAGGAATTCTTGGAATATCGAGTTTATCATCAAACGTGAGAGTCAATGCGAGATTGATAAGATTCATCAACCATCTACCACAACCTCGAGTTCGTTATATAAAGCCCTTGAAAATTCAACCCATCTTTCCCAAGCCTCTTTATACTCGATATCCTCGTCAACCTTCTTCTTCAGTATAAATCCATACGAGGTAAGCTCTAGTTTAAAGATACTTTTATCAAGTCTATCTTCGAGTATCTTTCCATAATGTTTTAGGAGTTCGATTTTTTCTGAATCCCCTTCTCTAAATTCAGATATAAAATACCCTAGAGACTGTGCAGTAGGCATCGTCATTATATTTGAGGCAAGCTCAAGTCCTTTTAATATTGTCTCAGCCTTCATTGAAATTAGAAGATCCATAATTCTGTTTAAATTGTTTAAGCTCTATTGCATGTAAGCTTTTCGGAGTTTATTTTAAGACTAGAACACTAAATATGTCAACACTCTACATTCCTTACTCTATTTCTAGCTTTAATAAAACTAGGGATAATACAGATAGCATAAGATTAGAAATGAGAGATATATTAGGAGTTGCTTCTTCTACATTGATCTTATCAAAACTACTATTACCCTGCCATTTTATTGACCCTTCATTAGTGTTGGATTTAAAAATCTCTTATAATATAAGCTCATTACATATTAAACCTATTTATGGAGAATCGAGTTGTGGAGAGAAAGCTCTCGCGTCGTAATTTGTTGAAAAACGTGACTGCGGCGGTTGTAAGCGGGGCAACTGTAGCCACCGCCGGAGAAAAATCCACCCATGAGCATATGAAGATGGGTGCGATGGATCAAATGGACATAACTAAGGATTCATTTCCGCGCATCGACCCAAACAGAAAATATTCTCCTCCTCCACCTCTTATGGGAAAACAAATGGGACGAGTACATACCCTGAGCCACCCGCCTCTAGGGTATGAGATGGAAGGAAATGTTAAAGTATTTCACTTAATAGCTCAACCAGTAAAGGTAACTATTACCAAAGGTACAAAAGACCATCACCCTAGCACAAGAAAATTCCAACCTATGCCCACCTGGCCTAAAGAAATGATTGCGTGGGGATACAACGGGGTCTGTCCTGGGCCAACGCTCGAGGCTACTGAGGGTGATCGCGTTCGTATCGTCTTTAAAAATGAGCTTCCTGAACCGAGCTCTATACACTGGCATGGAATGGAATTACCATTCTCCCAAGATGGCGCAGCCGGATATAACCCATACGATCCTCAACTACCAGTTCCTCCGGGTAAGACACACGTTTATGAATTCAGACTATACCAATCTGGCACGCTTATTTACCACACAGGCTTTAACATGATGAAACAAGACGGACTAGGTTTAGGTGGGCTCTTTGTAATTCACCCCAAGAACCCTCAATATACAATTGACAAGGATTTTGCTATCCTGCTCCAGACATGGAACTTCTCCCCAGGCAATAAAAATCCGAATATAACTGCCATGGAAGCCTCCTTTGCTACTTTCAACGGCAAAACTGCACCGGACATAGAGATGATGAAAGTGAAACAGGGAGACCTTGTTCGAATTCGCATAGGCAACTTAAGCCTTATGGCTCACCCAATACACTTACATGGTTATACCTTCAAGATAGTTGGCACAACGGGAGGGCCTATCCCAGAATCTGCCCAATGGCCTGAGGTGACTGTAAATGTTCCTCCCGGTTCTTCTCGTGATATTGAGTTTGTAGCCTGGAATCCCGGTACCTGGCGATTCCATTGTCACATTCTTCACCATATTATGAACGCAATGACAGATATGCCCATGGGTATAGCGTCAGCAGAGGGCATGTTCACACACCTTCAAGTAACCCCTACCGATTCGAATTACAACCCCAAAGATCCAACTGCCCCGTGGAAACCACCGACTCGTGAGGTCACAGAATAATGCGGGTTGGAGGGTTTTTAATAGTTACTGCTATAGGTATTTCTATATTTAGCTGCGCTAAAGTTGATCCGCAACCACAGTGGCTAAAGGTAGAGGCTATAACAAAGGAACGTACAGAAGGCCCTATAATTTGGGAAAAGTCAGAAGAAGACTCAAAAAGAATTAAAACTCAGGTTGATAATCTGCTTGCAGATGGATTGACTCGACAAGAGGCTGTAAAAATCGCGCTTCTAAACAATCGTAAGCTGCAGGCTTCCTTTGAAGAGATCGGCGTAGCTCAGGCTGATTTAGTCCAGGCAGGATTACTCACAAACCCTTCCCTTGATCTATTTTTTGCCTTTCCATTATCCAGCGCAGATACTAGCGGCGGGCTTCTGGGTTTTCTTTCAGACCTATGGACCATCCCAGCACGCAAGGAGGTATTCGCAAAACAGGTAGAGGTTACTATTCAAGAGGTTGGTATTGATATAGTAGCCACGGCGGCAGAAACTGCATCAGCTTATGATGAGTTTCTTTACCGCATTACCTCTTTACAGATTGAAAAAAATAGCCTAAGTGTGTTGTCAGATATATCAGTGCGCACAAAGATTCGTTATGAGCATGGTCTATCAAACGATCTAGATATGCGCCATGCAGAAGCCGCAGCTATCGAGCAAAGGATCGCGATCGCTGCCGCAGAACAGGCATTAACTAAGGCCCGAACTCGGCTAAATATTGCCCTATCTCTAAACGAATCGGATAATAAATATCATTTGACCGATACGTTAGATAACACACCCGATGAAAAAAAATGGGATAGAGAGACAGCCGTCAAATTCGCTCTAGAACACAGGTTGGACTTAGCTGAGGCTAGGTTTAAAGTAGAGCTGGCTGATCGTGAGCTTTCTTTTGAACGCACTCAGGTATTTAGCAGAGTAAATGTCGGACCGGTATATGAAGGCGATTTGGGATCCGGCTCTGAAAACGCAGGAGGTCCAGCTATCAGTTTAGATCTTCCAATATTCGATCAAAACCAAGCACAAATCGCTAAGGATGAATATCGTCTGCGCCAGATGAAAAAGGTCTTATCAGCAAAAGAAATGCAAGCCCGAAAGGAGGTAACGGATACTTTAGCAGAAATAGATTTTTATCTAAATATTATAGATATAATCAGAAAGCAACTAAAACCTAATATTGAGGAAGAGTTTGAATATTCTAAGATATGGAGCTCACAAATGCAATTGAATTTACTTAACTTACTTCAAACCCGAGAGATGGAAGTTGCATTGAAGCGAAGATATATTGAAGCCCAATGGCAGCTTAGAAATGCTTATATTAGGCTTAACCTAGCTCTTTGGGGAGGTGGGTTAACTTAACTGATTGAACCTAAGGCATTAATAAATTTAAATCTTACTTTTATAGTCTGAGGACAATATATTGGAGAGAGAAAAATTTGAACGACTTGTGGATAAAGCCTATCAAAAAATCCCAGAAAGGTTTAAGCAAAAGATTGAAAATACTGTAATCACTGTTGAGGACTATCCAAACCACGAAGATTTAGAGCATCTTAAAATTAGGGGCGATACCATACTTCTTGGACTTTACCGTGGAACCCCTCTTCCACAAAGAAGCGTATGGCAGGTTGCACGAATGCCCGATAAGATCGTTCTATTTCAGAAAAGTATTGAAAGAATCTGCAAAAATGAGAAAGAGATAGAAGAGAAAGTTTACGAAGTTATTCAACATGAGATTGCTCATTACTTTGGACTATCCGATAGAGAGATTTATAAACTTATGGGTTCGGATTAAATCTTGTTAGCGGTTTTATCTACTCTTCAAATATTTAAATAATAATGGTTATGAAAGTTAATACAGCATAGGGATAAATTTTTGAAATGCTTTAATAGAATATAACTTTATCCCCAAATAAATATTTTCTTCGCTGATACATCAAAACGCACTTTATGACCAACACATTGAGGATATAATTTATAAATTTTATCAGTCATCTCCTTATCTAACTCAGTTATTTTAGCCATGTCTTCCGCTAAATGGGCGATCTGTATTGATTTCTGTAGGCTCCATAATTCATCATAATGCTCATCTTTAACAGATATTGGATTCATACTTGAACCTCCTTTTATATATTATGTATAAATGGGATATATGAAAGTCAACGCCTACGAAGTCTACGATATGACTAATTTTAAATAATTTAAGATAAGCATAAATTGCTATAATAGAATTACTCCTGCTTATAAATTATAATAAAAAACGTTATGAGAGAGAGCGCTATAGTAGTTTTCATAATCCTAACTCTATTTCCCATAAGTGGAAAAGCACAAGATCTACAAACACAGAATCAAATGATTCTACATCCTGAATTGTATATTAAGGTTTTGGATTGGTCTCTTTATTCAGCCTGGGGCGGCGTGGCTATTATACATCACGTCACCATAGAGAATACAGGCGACATAGCCTATAAGAATATTGCCGTAAAGGTATTTTATTATTCCTATTCTTACTCTGACACCGGAACGCTAATAAGTCAGGAATCAGGAGTGTTACCTATTACTATACCTCCTAACAGCAAGAATACTTACCTAAAAAACGGAGCTACCCTAGGAGCAAGTTCAATGGGTACGTACGCTGGTTACTTGGAGGTTCTAGGGGC
>JAKEHC010000064.1 GCA_022615255.1 Candidatus Dadabacteria bacterium
CATCTTTGTTTGGTTATAGTCCCTATCCGGATTTGAGAGCAGTATTTGTTTCGTCAGCTTGTCGGTATTTGTGTTCCCTTCTCCTAAGCCGGTACAGAGAAATGTAAGCAATTCGGAGGTTAAGCCCTTCGTTCTCATTCCTCGTTACCTAGGAAATTGTTAGCATTTTAAGCCTGTCTAAACATTCGATCAAATAAGATATAAAGAATATAGTGTAATTCTAGTCTCTAGGCAAATGAAGAACCCTGTAGCGAGCTGCATGGTATCAGCATGCAAATATGCGGACCATTCTGTCATTGCGAGGAACGAAGAGACGAAGCAATCTGACGCATAGCGTCATCCTGAAGGAGCAGAGCGACTGAAGGATCTCCTGATTTATCTACGGATCCTTCGCTAGCCTCAGGACGACTCTCAGTGTCGAATTCCTCGCCGCTCCTTCGCTTTCGCTCAAGACAGGGCTCGGAATGACAAGGAATGAGAGGTTGCTTCACGGATTTTACACCGAGTGAAACAAATGCGCTCGCGATTACAGTGGAAACCCTGCAGTTGTAGGGGCGTATTGCAATACGCCTCTACAACAGGGAATTACCAATTAAAATAATGTCGAATAAATTAAGAAAATTAGAATGAAAGGGTTTTATTCGAGAAAGCTTTTTAAAACTTCCCCTACTTCAGATGTGGCGAGTTTTTCAAGCGCTCTTTTCTCTATTTGCCTTATCCGCTCACGCGTCAGGTCAAACTTTCTTCCGATCTCGTCAAGCGTGTAGGTCGATTCCATATCAATGCCGAATCTCAGCCTTATTATCTCCTCTTCCCTAGGCGTAAGCAGTGAAAGAGCCCCTTTAATCCGAGCTGTAAGGGCCACCTTTGCCATGACCGAATCCGGCGCTGCAGATCCATCGTCCGGAACAAATTCAAGCAGGGTTGTCTTCTCCCCATCTATTATCGGGGAATCCAGATGCACAACGTCATTCGCACTGTCAAGTATTCGTCTTACACCCTCAACGGAAATCCCAGATTTTTCAGCAATTTCCTCAGGTGCAGGCTTTCTCCCCATTTCCTTATTAAGCATCGAGCTTATTCTGTGAACCTTACTAGCCTGCTCAAGCACGTACACAGGAACCCTGATTGTCCTCGTCTGATCAAGAAGCGATCTGGATATAGCCTGATGTATCCACCATGAAGCGTAGGTTGAAAACTTGTATCCCTTGGTGTGGTCGAATCTTTCTACCGCTCTCATTAATCCCACGTTTCCTTCCTGAACAAGATCTGGAAGTGGAAGCCCACGGCCCATATATCTCTTTGCTATACTCACTACAAGCCTCAAGTTCGCCTTCACAAACCTGTCCCTCATAACCCTTGCCCTGGAAGAATATGCCCTCATAAACGCATTTAGTCTCTCTAAACGTGTTAACTGGGCTTTTCCGTTTCCGTTTTTTTTATGTCCGTTTGTTTTAGAAACCTTCTTGCCGTTCCCGTTTTTCCTTGAAAATCCATCCAGAAGAGCCTTTATTTCCCTTGCCTTTGCTTCGCATTTTTTTATCTTTGCAGAAACCTCTACCTCCTCCTTAGCCGTAAGCAGGGGCTCAGATGCCATGTCCTTGAAGTAGACATAAAGAAGCCTGAACTGTTCATCTGGAACCCATTCGCGCCCTTCGTCCTCCTCGGACTCCGCTTCTTTAAGTTCTAACTCAGCCTCAGGGTCCACCATGTCGGGCATTAAATCGTCTACAACCTCAAGTGGCTCAAAATCCTCTTCGTCTTCCTGAATGTATACCCCAAGCTCATTCACCCCATTTGCTTCTTGAAATTCCATATCTTTTATCTCCATCTTTTCATCCCTTCCCATTTGGTCTGATTAAATATTCTAAAAAAGAAATAAAGAATCTACCTGCTTGTTTAAAGTATTCTGACCAAGGCGATTAGTCTCAGCTTCTAGAAGAGAAAGAAGTCGACTTTTTAATTTTTCATCATAAAGAGAAACGCCGAGCAGTACATACCCGAGGAGGGCAACCTGTGATAGATATTCCACGTTAGCATTAATCATCGATATTCCTTATTCTCCGTACCAATAAATCATATCCGAAAGCTCCTTAGCAACTTGAAACACGAAGTCACGCCTACCATGCTGCTTTATAACTGCCCGCCATTAGGGGAACAACCTATACTGTAAATGTTCGTTACAGCTTTTGAAAAGTTCACCCTAACAGCAGTTAGGCAGCCTATCCAGCTTTTTAAAATGTATTTTAATTGCTTAGACTTTTACCAAGTTTAGATATTCATCAAAAAGCGACAATGCCCTCTCAACGTTTTTCCTGGTTAGGTTCAAGGTTTCCTTGGTAAACTTATCTGAGGCATTTCTAACCAAACCTATATACTCTTTTTGTAAAGTAGTAAGGCGATTAACCTCGGTATTTATAGCCTTTCCATCCCAAAATGCCGTTACTTCCTTTGGGAGCTTTTCATAGAACTCCTTTACACCCTTTGTATAATCCTGATGTATATTTAGCCACTGATCAACCTGTGTATTTAGAACCTTAAGATTCTCTTCCCATAGAGACAGGGCAAACTCAAAGCCGTTTTCATAATTCTCTCTAGCTAACCCTGTGAGCCCTTTTATCACGTCAGAGTAATCCTTGACCTTTATTGTTTCCTTCTTTTCAGCCTTTTCAGCCATATCTATTTCCCTCCTATGATTTTATTTTCAATGGATAATATAATAAGGTTGGGATTGATTGTCAAGGGATTTCTTCGCAATTGCGAAAAATTATCTCATCCAAATCTCGTCAAAAATAAGGTAGAAAGCAGTATACACACCTACACCCTACGCATAAGCTAACAAAATCATTAGATATATTTTAACCGGATACAAGATATTAATACCATACGGTATTGAGCCAAGGCTTAGTCGCAGATTACTTCGCTTATTATGACGGTTCCTCTTCTGCCGAAGGGGGGATTTGAACCCCCACGGGCTTTCACCCACTGGATCCTGAATCCAGCGCGTCTACCAAATTCCGCCACTCCGGCTTCTAAAATCTCTAACGATTTAAGGGGCTTAAAAATTCTAAAAGACTCGTTTTTCCTAACCTCCCTACTGTTTTAGCATACTACTTTTCTAATTATTTAAAATCTAATCAAATTATCATACCTCGTCAATTATATCTTTTTATTCTGACTTGCTAGATTTTTAACTAATTCCTTAACCACTAAGACACCAAGACACAAAGAATGAATATAAGATTTACATGCACAGACGAGAAAAAAAGTTCAGATTGCAAGAAATTGTATACGCAGTATATTTATGTTGTAGTATAAAAGTTATTTTATAATCATATTGTCTTAGTGCCTTCGTGGCTGAATATTTGATTGGGGAGATAAGGCATGGCTATAAAGAAAGAGCTTAAGACCCTTGCAAGACCCTCTCTTGCAGAAGCGCTAGATGAATATTCTCAAGAAGGAGAGCTCTATCAAAAATTAGAGAATAATAAGGTTCTCTGCTACGCATGTGGCCACAGATGCGTTATATACGACGGGCTCAGGGGGATTTGCAAGGTAAGATACAACAAGGACGGAAGGCTCTTTGTCCCAAAGGGATACGTAGCCGCACTCCAGTGCGACCCAACGGAAAAGAAGCCCTTCTTCCATGTTCTCCCCGGTTCTCTCACATTAACATTCGGAATGTTGGGTTGTGATTATCACTGCTCATATTGTCAAAATTGGCTTACATCCCAGGCTCTTCGTGATTCTTCCGCAGGAATAGAGCCAACTGCTGTTACGGCGGAGGAAATGGTTTCCATTGCAAAAAGGTACGGCGCGAGCATGGTAGGAAGCTCATACAATGAGCCGCTTATCACCGCCGAGTGGGCATGTGATGTTTTTAAACCCGCTAGGGAGCATGGATTCAAAACCGCATTCATCTCGAACGGAAATGCAACTCGAGAGGTACTGGAATATCTCAGACCTCTTACTGATTGCTACAAGGTAGACCTAAAATCCATGCAGGATAAAAACTATCGGAAACTCGGCGGGCTTTTAAGCACCGTTCTTGAAACAATCCCACGACTTGTTGAGATGGGTTTTTGGGTAGAGATTGTTACGTTGGTTATTCAGGGATTCAATGATTCAGATGATGAATTAAAAGAAGCGGCAAAATTCCTTGCAGGAATATCGCCTGATATTCCCTGGCATGTTACTGCATTTCATAAAGACTACAAGATGACAGACCCTGATGATACCTCGCCTGAATCCTTAATACGAGCAGCAGAAATCGGTCTTGAAGCAGGGCTAAAATTTGTCTACGCAGGAAACCTCCCCGGATGCGTCAAAAACTATGAAAACACATACTGCCCAGACTGCCATAAACTTTTAGTTGAGAGATATGGATACAGGATTGTGAATTACTCCATCACCCCAGACGGCAAATGCCCCAATTGTTCCTCTGCCATTCCGGGAATCTGGTGGTGAGGAGACTGGGAAAGATTCATAATTCAGGCAGCTTCTTCAAAGCTTACAATCTCAAGCTCAGGTTTTTTCTTTCTTGCATCATCTGCGATCTTCTCTAGCTTTTCAGCTACATCCGAAGTAATCCACTTCTCTCCACATTGAGAGCAAATATTGGCAGGGACACCCTTTACGATAAGCAGACCGCCCCCTAATTCTACTGTAAAAACAGTAAATCCTTTTTCCTTATTTCCTCCGCAAAGTGGACAGTGTCCCATTTTATTTCTTCCTCGTTTTGTAATCTGGTTCAAACTTATCTAAACTCGGCTCATAAACTGTAATAATATATGCTGTATTTTCTTGTTCATCAAGGCTTACAACTACATGAATTGGTTTTCCCTCGATCAAACTAAACATAAGGCAACTAGGAAATGGCCTATCACTAGGATAATCTTCGATAACATCTCCCTGTAATATAACTTTTATAATCGCTTCTAGAGGAATCCCGCGTTCAATAATACGAGTAAGGGTATGTTGTTTCCACTCATATTTCCCAGATTTAATACATCTTCTAAGTTTGTCTAAATTCATTCAACCACCGGCATGGTTTCAAAGTATTCTTCGAGTACCATCGGGTTGTCTAATATTATCCTGCGCAGGAGAGAATTCAAAGGCGTACCACCTTTTAGACATCGTTTATGTTAAATAATTGTTTCATCATCTTATCATTTTATTTGTAGCTTGCGTTCAGTGAGAATTGGATGTTAAGGGCAAGTTGGGGTTTTCCTATGCAGGAAACCTCCCCGGATGCGTCAAAAACTATGAAAACACATACTGCCCAGACTGCCATAAACTTTTAGTTGAGAGATATGGATACAGGATCGTGAATTACTCCATCACTACCGACGGAAGATGCCCTAGTTGTTCCTCCACAATTCCGGGACTCTGGTGGTGAGGCTGTATTAATTTCATATTTTCCGTCTATACATTCTTTATGCCGAATAATTCTTTCACTAGATTATCATTTTCTTTTTCAAGTTCAGTTATATGTTCCTCTTCACCTTTTACTTTAAGCTCATGAAGTGTTTTAGAGATCTTTGCGAGCTTTTGATGGAGTTCATTCTTAGGATTAAATTTAGGGATACCGACATGATTCATCACTGACGGGGCACCGAAACCACGACCTGCGGAAGAAAAGGATTTTATGAATTCTCTTACAGGCAAAGAGTTAATAATTGCGCATAAATAATGAGCTTCGCTCTCGTTATCAGTTGCAAAAAGGGAGGTTGTGTCGGTGGAAACGACCGTTTTGTAACCAAATGGAGTTTTGTATTGAGAAATAACTGCAGCAATGAGGTCACCTGCCATACGCTTCCAAACAACTTTGTAGCGTGTGAATGAGTAATCAGCGATATTGTACTGACTATAAAATGGGTTATTAACATCAGCGTGATATTTCTTATATGCAGCACGATCTAAGAGTTCTTGCTTAAATCTCGAAAGATAACCATATGTTCTGGGCCATCTACTTTTCATCATAGTATCTGGATAACCTGTTCGCTTTATCGGATCTTGGGTAACAAGAATATAAATCTTCGGTCCAGTAGACCACCGTTTAATATCCGCTCCACTGACTGCTGGAAATACTAAGTCTGATTCAATAGTTTCTGAAACTTGTTGTATTATTCGTTTGCCTCTCTCAGTCAAATTACGAACTATCAAATTACCATTTGATAAAACTTGTTTAATCTCTAACCAAAATACACCATAAGGTTCGGTACTAGCCCCACGACGAGCCTGATAAGCATTTTTGCCTTCTATAGCGCCAAGCCCTTTTTGTTTTTCTGAAATTGTTTGCCATGACCCAGTTGGTTTACCGATAGGCTGGGCTAGTAATTTTTTCTTTTGCAAAAGTGGTAGCACATCTTGTAAAAGTGCATCGGTTGGTATTTTCCCCACGCCCTTTTTACGCGTCCAAAGAGTGTAAGGCACAGGGTATGTTGTTGCTTCGCCTTTCTTCAAAATGATCGCAGCAGTCTTGTTTGCCGCGCCCTCAAACGGTTGGACAGTCACTAAATCATCCGCTTTAAGAACCCTAAATGTTTCTTTTTCTCCTAAACGGAACCGCCGAAATCCCTCTCCTCCGCCTTTTGATTTATAGACCTCTTGGGTAATGAGAAATCCAAGTTTTGCATTTTTCTTCAGGTAATAATCCACTGACGCATATGTAAAGAGCATCGAAAAGTCTTTTTCTCCACCGCCAAGACGGGCTGCATGTCCCTTGAGAGAAAACAATCCATAGTTTTGCCAGAGCGGGAGTGTTGCTTTTCTATATTCTTGAGAAAGGTAGCCCCACCTTATCCAAGGCGGATTTCCAACAACAAAATCAAACTTTCCAGCAATCATCGGAGCAAAAGCATTCTTAAGAAAACGCGCCCAAATACCGTTCTTGCCTTGTTTCTCAAGTTCTACAATTTCGTTGTAAAAGTTTTCTACAACCTGTTCATTAGGCGGGAATACCAAGCCTTCTTTTTTAAAATGTTCCGTTGCTATGGAGGTTTCAAATCCGTCTTTTACCATTCTTTCTATGAGAGGCGCCGCTCTACGCATCAGAAGTCCTTCATCTTTTACCCAAATATAGGGGACATGAAATTCTCCCACTGATGTGGGAATTTTTATATGGTCTCCACCGACAAAATTTAGCTTCATTTGACCCGATTTCTCAGGCCAAAGAACTGAATCGGCGAGATAAACAGGTATCTCTAAATAGCGGAGCTCGTGAGCAAGATCACCCAGTGCAAATAGGTAATTAGTTCGGCTAGCGATGACTGCCAAAGGGTTTAGGTCAAAGCCCCAGATATTTGCAACAATTCTTTTAGCAGTCTCAAGTGTTGGTTCTTTATGCTCTATGCCGTATTCTTTCGCCCTTTGAATAGCAAGCACTAAAAAAGTTCCCGAACCACAAGCGGGGTCAAGAAAACGCTTAAGCGTGTTGCCGTCATACCCTACTTCATTAAGCAAGAGTTCAGCAAGCCAATCGGGAGTATAGTATTCACCAAGTTTGTGTCGCACCTCTTGAGGAACTAAATATTGATAAAGTTTTTTAAGAAGATCGCGTGCAGATTCCGGATCAATCGTTGTTGTTGCAGGTTCAAATTCAGAAAGCCCTCTGGCTATCTCCCTAATTGCTTCTTCAAGCCTTGGTGACCAGGCATCGAGATACCAACGAAAAAAATCACCTTCAAGAAAATTTGTTAGACCACGCTTAGCATAAATGCTACCTCCTTCAATATCGGCAAGTTGTCCCTGTAATTCCTCTTTGGAAGTATGTATAAGTTGATTAGATAATGATGAACTAAAAACTGTTTCTCTAAGGATAAGAAGCTCAGCAGCAATAAATTTCATCAGGAGAGCAAAGTAGGTGTGAACAGAAAAAAGCAATTCTTGAAAATCTGTTTCTTTACCAACTCTATAAAGCTGACCGAGCAACCTCGCTTCTTCTGCCTGATGTCTACTAAACTGTTCACCATATACAATGCCAAATAGACGTTTCCATTCGTTGAAAAATACTTGTATTCTTGGATTACCCCAGTGTTCCAATGCATCTGCAAAAGCTGAAACAGCCATTGGAGCAATCTTGCTTTTGGGACCAAATCTTTCAGCCAAATGCTCAGCATTTAGCGGTAAGCGAGCGAGAGCCCTTAAATACATTAGGAATGTGCGTGCATTTTCTGCATCGAATGGATAGGGACCAAAACGCGTAAAAAATTCCCTTTCTATTTCTACTGATTTTCCGTTTTTCTTACCCTTATATTGAACAAAGAATGTAGACTCGCCGTCAAAACCAACCCCAATAATTCGGCTTAAGAGGTTGAAAGGGTCTAATTTATGAGATAGAGCAGTAGCTTCCATGTACCCTATTAATTGGTCATGTGCATGAATCACTGCACGTTCCGAAGAAAATGATCCTGGAGATTCGTATTCGATGATGACCTGCCCGTGCACTGCATCAGGGCGTCCGCGATAAATCGTTTTTGCCTCGCTACCCAGACGCTCATACCTTGGCTGTGATTCAACACCGATACTTTTTAAAATGGGATCTAACACTTTCTCAAAGCCGATACGCAATTCCTCTTCGCTCGTCGCAGTTCGCATCAACTCTTTGACAGAAGAAACGAGTTTATCAGCTACTCCGAGAAGTGATTCTTGGAATTCTAAGTCATCGTTTTGACTTTTACTTCTTCTCGTAATCGGAAACTTCTTCATTTTTGCTTTTCTTCTTTAATCTTTTTACCTGCTTAACCTTTCATATATGAACCTTTCTTAGCACCATTATCTCACTCAGATAACCCTCTTGTCAACATAAAGTTTGGCTCTTTCTTCAGAGCTAATGTAGAGGCAATTCATGAAAATGCGGGTAGCGGGCCGGGTATTTCGGCGAAGCTCATTGCTCCTACCGTCATCTGAAAACGTGGGCAGACTTGAGAGCCCTGAAATGTGGTCACATTATATGGTATCATTATTACTAGAGGTAATTAAATATGAGATTTATAAGCATACGTGAGTTCAGAGACAAGGCGTCAAAACTTCTAAGGGAGGAGATCAGCAAGGATAGCAGAATCGTAATCACAAAGCGAGGAAAGCCCTTTGCAGTAGTAAGTCCTTTTACCAAAGATGATATAAAATTGGCTTTAGCCGCAGCGCTTGATGATGCCCGAAAAATTCTTAAATCCGCCGATATAAAAGAGGATGAACTACTCAAGGCATTAGAGAACGTTAGGAAAAAGGTGTATGGAACTGCTAAAAGTCGTGTTAGACGCTAACATTATAGTATCTGCAATATTCGGTGGCTATCCAAGAAAAGCACTTCTAAAAGCTTTAACAGAGTGCAATCTCTATTATAATGAGGACTTAGAACAAGAACTCGAGCTTTTGACGGATGTACTCAGATATAAGCTTACAACCAGAGAAAAAAAAGAACTCAAACAAATTATAAGAGAGGTCTTATCTTTTGCCGAGAAGGTTCAAACAGGCGGAAAACTATTCATTAGTAGAGATCCAAAGGATAATTCTTACCTAGAAACGTGCTTAGAGGTAAAAGCAGATGTTTTGATAACTGGCGATAAAGACTTGCTTGAGATATCGAAAGAAAGACTTGAGAAAGAGGGGTTAAGTAATCTAAGGATAATTAAACCAAGACAATTTGTTGAAGACGTTATCTAAAGCCCTAATTTGCCTAACCCACCTTTTCCCTTATAATATCCATTCATAGCATTTTTAAAGTTTGAACACAAAGCATGGAACCCAAATATATTAGGAATTTCTCTATAATCGCCCATGTAGATCATGGAAAATCAACGCTCGCTGATAGAATCCTGGAATTCACAGGAAGTGTCACAGAGCGCGAGATGACTGAACAGTTTCTTGACCAGATGGAGTTAGAAAGAGAGCGCGGGATAACAATCAAGGCTCAGGCTGTCAGGATTAACTACAAAGCGGACAACGGGACCACTTATGAGTTCAACTTAATTGACACCCCCGGTCATGTGGATTTCAGCTACGAGGTTTCCAGGAGCCTTCAGGCATGTGAGGGCGTTCTCCTTGTAGTTGACGCCTCTCAAGGTGTTGAAGCTCAAACACTGGCACATGCCTATCTCGCCGCTGACTCTGGGCTTGAGCTTATTCCGGTTATAAACAAGATTGACCTTCCCTCCGCCGATCCGGAAAGGGTGAAAAAGGAGATAGAAGAGGCAATCGGCATAAGCGCAGAAGACGCAGTGCTTGCGAGCGCAAAGGAGGGAATCGGAACAAAGGATGTCCTTGAGGCTATAGTAAAAAAAATCCCGCCACCAAGTGGTCGTAGAGAATCACCGCTTAAAGCCCTGATCTTCGATAGCTGGTTTGACTCATACCAGGGTGTGGTAATGCTTGTGCGTGTATTCGAGGGAAAAATCAGGTTCGGTATGAAGATTCAGCTTATGTCAACAGGCAAAACCTACGAGGTCAAGAAGCTAGGAATCTTTTCTCCACGGGCCATAGAGGTAGAAGAAATCTCTACAGGTGAGGTAGGGTTCGTAACCGCGGCGATAAAAGAGATAAGCGAGGCAAAGGTAGGGGACAGCATTACGGATGCTTTAAAACCGACTGATGCACCGCTTTATGGATTTCGAGTTATGAAGCCGATGGTGTTTAGCGGGCTTTATCCAATCGACCCAGGAGAGTATGAAAAACTCCGCGACGCACTGGAAAAGCTCCGGCTAAACGATTCCGCCTTCATTTATGAGCCTGAGACCTCACTCGCACTTGGGTTTGGATTTAGGTGCGGATTTCTCGGTCTTCTTCATATGGAGATTGTAAGGGAAAGGCTGGAAAGAGAGTTTGAGCTAGAGCTTATTTCCACAGCCCCGACTGTTATCTATAAGGTTACTGATACAAAAGGCGAGGAGATTTTAGTTGACAACCCAAGCAAGCTTCCGCCGTCTGAAAAAATAGAGACGATAGAAGAACCCTACGTCCTTGTAATGCTACACACGCCCAGCATATACCTCGGCTCGATTTTCGAGCTTTGCGAGAACAGGCGTGGAACCCAGAAGAATATCAAATACATCACACAGGATAGAGTCATAGTAGAATACGAGCTTCCACTCTCTGAGATAATGTTTGATTTCTTTGACAGACTGAAATCAGTCTCACGCGGCTATGCCTCAATGGACTATGAGCTAATCGGCTATAAAGCCTCTGAGCTTGTAAAACTCGATGTGCTGATTAACGGCGACCCCGTGGATGCGCTTTCGATAATAGTTCACAGAGAAAAGGCATATGAGAGGGGAAAGGAACTCGTAGAGAAGCTCAGAAAATTAATCCCAAGACAGCTTTTTGAGGTCGCCCTTCAGGCCGCAATTGGTAATAGGGTTATCGCACGAGAAACAGTAAAACCTGTGAGGAAAGACGTTACCGCCAAATGCTACGGCGGCGATATTACAAGGAAGAGAAAGCTCCTAGAGAAGCAGAAAGAGGGGAAAAAGCGCCTTAAGCAAATCGGCAAAGTTGAGATTCCTCAGGAAGCCTTTTTAGCAGTGCTTAAAACGTAGAGAAGAAACCAACTCTTGCTACGCTACGTTAGACGCCCTACAGTTTATTCAATCTCTCGATCGCCATATTAATAAATACCAAATAACTTTTGATGGTTTTGCCACTCTGCGGAGCAAAGCGACGAAGAATCTCGCTTCTACGTGCGCAAAACGAGATTCTTCACCTCCACTACGTTTCGGCTCAGAATGACAACCTCCCATTTTATTTTAGCGATCGCTAGTTGGAAGTGATTATGTAACTGAATCTTTTTTAGAAACCAAATCGGGGTTTCGTTAGTTTATATATAGTAAATCCATGATTAGGAGGCTCTAAAATGACCAAAGTTATATCATTATTATTCGTTACCTTCCTTCTTTTCTCCTTTGCCACCTACGGTTTTTCCGGAAAACAATATGGTAAGCATGAAAATAGAAATTGGTGGAACAACACTAAAGTCCTAGACCAACTGAAGCTCACCGACCAACAAAAAGGCAAAATAGACGAGATAGCTTCATCCAATAAGGAAAGGCTCGATAATCTCCGTTCTCAAATCAAGACATACCATAAAGAACTTGATGAAAGCGCTAAAAATCCGAATTCAACCAGGGATCAAATCTTATCCGAGTTTGATCAGCTGGAAAAAACACGCGGAGAATTGAGAAAGGTTGAATTTGAAATGTCAATGGAAATGAGAGAGGTGCTTACACCTGAGCAAAAAACGACGCTATCAGGGATTAAAGAGCAACATAAGAAACGTCAAGGAAGCGAAAAGTGCGATGAATAAGAAATGGAGCTAATGGCAGCCGTGGCAAGCGGCTGCCAAGCCGCTCGCACCATCCTCCGCAGGAGCACCACCCCGGCGGTTTGATATTGTAGGGTTTTGATTTATTAAACCCCTACGAAATTATTTCTTCTTAGGCATCATCATCTGGGTAAGCGCATACGTAGCAGGGCTTATCGCTTCCGGGTCGGTTGGGATGTTTATGAGCGATGGCACCCCTGAAGAGAATGCACGCTCAAGCGCCCCGTGTATCTTTTTCGGCTCCGTCACTAGCTCTCCATATCCGCCTAAAGCCTTAACCAACTCATGAAAAGGAATCAGGGGGAGGTCTACTCCAACCGTCTCCCGTTCCCTTCCGTAAGTTATCCAGAGCTGATGCTTTGTCATTCCCCATGATTGGTCGTTGCATACAACTGTTACGAATGGGATCTTGTGTCTAAGCGCAGTCTCAAACTCCATAAAGTTCATTCCTATTGCACCGTCCCCGCTTATTAGCGCAACTCGCTTGTCTGGGCAGGCAACCTTTGCCCCAATCGCAAAAGGAACCCCTACTCCCATACATCCAAGTGGACCCCCTTTCACGTAATGCCCCGGCTTTCTCACGCAATAAGTGGTGTCAGCCCATACCTGCGTGTCACCCCCGTCTATTGCAAGTATTCCATCCTCCCCCAGCGCATCTTCCACCTCTTTAATAACCCTTAGCGCGTGTATCGGGGTTTTATTAGAACCTCTTATTTCTTCCACCTTCTTCCACTCCTCGGCACGCCATTCCCTTGCCCTCTCCACCCACGATTTGTAATTCAGCTTAATTGAATGCTCAGCTATATAGTGAGTGAGCTGAGATAGTACGCCGCTTATGTCCCCTACTATTCCTAAATCCGCCGGTCTATTTCTCCCGATCTCTCCAGGATCAATGTCCACCTGAATGATCTTCGCATCAGGGTTAAATGTCCTGCCGAACCCGATGTAGAGGCTTAACCTTATTCCAAAAAGTAAAATCAAATCCGCTTCAGATGTTACTTTCTTAAATGCAACCGGTGCAGAAGGGCTAGCCGCGCCGAAGCATAATGGATGTTCGTCTGAAACGATTCCCCTACCGAAGTTTAGTGTAAATATAGGAATCTTAACCTTATCTAAGAATCTCTCCAGTTCTTTATCCGCGCCCGAATACCATGACCCGCTTCCGGCTATTACTACAGGCCTGCGCGCGGATTTAAGCATATCTACCGCATGCGCTATTGCCTCTCTTTGAGCCTCCACTTTGTAGGAAAGTGGGGTTATGTTGTAACGCTCTACTTCCTCTTCATTACAGCTTTCGTAAAGAACCTCATACGGCATCCCGAGATAAATAGGTCCCGGTCTTCCAGAGATTGCCTTTTTGTATGCCATGCTTATATACTCAGGTATTCGCTTTGTATCAAATATAGTCCTTGCCCATTTCGTTATTGGCGCTATTATCGATTGCTGATCAATGTCCTGTAAAGGGAGCCTGTCGTTTTCCTCGATCCCCGATTTTCCTGAGAGAAGAAGGCATGGAGAATTTGAAAGATAAGCCCCTGCAATGCCGGTAACCGCATTGGTGAATCCGGGTCCTGCAGTAACTAAACATATACCAGGCTGCCTTTTTACTCTCCCGTAGGCATCTGCCGCCATAGCCGCCCCCTGCTCATGGTGAGTATCTATAACCCTTATGCCAAAATCCACACACGCATCGTATATGGGATTGATATGCCCCCCGCTCAGGGAGAATATCTCACGCACACCTAGCTCATGCAAGGTTTTTACTACAAGCCATCCACCGTGAACCTTAGCCATACTCGCCTCCCTTTGGAATTATTACTATTAATACCTTTTTGCTTAATTCATTTGGGTAGGCAACGAGCCGCCCCTTCGACTAAACCCAGGACAGGCCTGCTCGTTGCTCTTTAGCTCACTTATAATATTTTTTACACTTTATAAATTAATAAATCAACTATTAAAAATACAAACTATTGAACACATAAACAATACTGTTAGAATACTTGTAAGGAGGGAAGAACAATGGAAGGTCAAGGTCAGGATCCAGGTCAGATAAGCGGTACGATGAATTCGGTATTGATGGCGTTCAACCTAGGTGTTTCCGCCCATCAGCAAGCAGGAGGGAATAAAAGTGTAGGTGAGATAGCAAGTGAGCTTGGGGAAACAATTTACACAAATATATCTCGCATATATGGCAATCAGTTTCCAGAGGAATATCTCCGGGCTAACACTGAATTTTTCCTTCGAATCGCCCTTTTGGGATATATAATTCCTGGTGTTTGCGCCTATGACGAAGGGCTTAAAAACCGTCTTTTTGCTTTGATAGAAGCTAAAATAAATCAACCTCAAAAGACACAGAGTAACCCGCAGGGTGGAAGCATAATAACTACATAAAGGATTCTTATATTAACTATCGAAAATGAACGGCTAGGTTTTCAAGCCCCGCACCAATCTCTCATCACCACAAAATCACTTTCACACTTGTGCTTCACGTGTCTTGCTCTTTGCAGAATAATGTAATCAGAATGTAGCGGATACCTTTAGGCCTCCACATGAAGATTGGAAGGCTAAAGCCTTCCTCTACTATCTGTTTATCTCCATGAGCGCAGACATCTACTGAGCCAGCTCTTCTACCTCGTCTGATATGATATTGTTTGCTACTTCGATTGCCTCAAAGGTCTCCTTCTTAAGAAGCTCATTCGTTAGGGTTAGAAAATCCTTGTGAAGCCGTGATTGAAGTAAAGTCTCCCTGATTCTATTCTTTATATCACTTACTTAGTTTCCCTCTTTTCCTTAAACTTCAGCATAATATAGCTTATACTTAATACACCTTAAAGCAGAGGGCAAAAATGAGCAAAAAGATCTTAGGTGGACGAGATAGAGTGAAGGTAGCGGTCGCGCAGGCTTCACCCGTATTTATGGATAAACAAAGGACAATCGAAAAAGCCTCGAGATTAATAAAAGAGGCGGGAAGGAACAAGGCGGAGCTTATTGCATTCTCAGAAGCCTTTATCCCTACCTACCCTGCATACTACACAGTCGGATACGAAACAAACCCACATGAATGGACGGATTATATGATTGCGCTGCAGGATAACTCCGTAGTGATTCCGAGCCAGGATACAGAGATCCTTGGGCAAGCCGCAAAGGAAGCCGGCGCTTATGTGGTGATAGGCTGTAACGAGTTAGACAGCCGTCAGGGAAGCTGTACTGTTTACAACACGCTCTTATTCATAGGAAAAGACGGAAACGTTATGGGAAGGCACAGAAAACTCATGCCTACGTACACTGAGAGGCTTTACTGGGGTCAGGGTGACGCAAGCGGCATCAAGGTGTTTGATACGGATATCGGTCGGATTGGGGGGCTAATATGTTGGGAAAACCACATGACGTTAGTAAGAGCCGCAATGATTCATAGAGGAGAAGAGTTTCATATAGCAGTCTGGCCCGGAAACTGGAAAAGGGGCGAAGATAAATTACTCGATGCTGATAGAAGCCCAGGCGGGGCTCTTTGCAATCTCCAGTCGCTTATAAGGGTGCACGCCTTTGAAGCAGGAGCATTCGTTCTTAGCGCTTGCGGTTTTCTGACCGAAGGGGATTTTCCAGAGAGATGGCATTATATTAGAGACGGGAACCACATAAACTACAGCTGGGCATCGGGTGGTAGCGCCATCGTAAATCCCGGCGGCAGATTCTTGGTTGAGCCTAATTTCGAAAAAGATGCGATTCTTTACGCAGAGTGTCATGCAAATCAGATAAAGGCTGTAAAAGCCGTTTTCGACTCGCTTGGCCACTACTCCAGGTGGGATGTAGCGCGCCTTTCCGTCAGGCGTGAGGACTGGGTCCCAGAAGTTTCTTTAAATGAGCCCTCTACCTTCGAGGATGAGTTGCCTGAAAACGAGCTTAGAAGGATTTCTGAAGAGTTCGAAATAAGTAGAGATAAACTAGAGTCTCTTCTTCAGGAGATTAGAAAGATAAGTAATAGCTAAGCTTTCAGTATAAACCAACGATAAGCGGGACATTCCTGTCCCACATTGCCCTGGCGAGGTTGGAAAAAACCCAGCCTAGCACTTATCTGTGGTTAGGTCTCGAGTCCTACTCGTGACCTTGTAAAAGAAAATCTTCTCTCAATTCCTTCATACGATTTCCTTTGATAGATAATGTTGCGTTGAAATCTGGTAGGAGCGGCTTCCAGCTGCGACGAGGAGAGAATTAAAAAATAGATACCTGCGATATCTGAGACTAAGGTGGAAACACCGTAAGCGCTCGTACGGAACTCTATTTCCTGCAAAACGATTGCAAAACGAAAATGCAAAACGACAAGCCACTCCTAATTAACGGTAATCATTCAGAAAATAGTGGTAATGAAAAGTCGTTTTGCAAAACCCCAAAAAGTGCAAAACTAAACGAAAAACTGCAAAACGAAAATGGAGGTGAGTCTGATGATAAGAATATTGACCTGTGAGATATTGAAAAAACTTAATCCCTGAGGTGCCACTGCTAGGGAGGGAAACAATCGAAGCAATCCCCTGAAATTGCTTAGCATTTCCTGATTTTCCATATATCTCAATACATCCTTGCGGAAATTGGTATGATTTAACCGTCATGCATATTTGACATCGTGATATTGTGATATTATTATATCAGTTAAGAGGTGAATGATATGGGAGCAACAACTTTAAGACTTCCTGAAGAAAAATTAAAACTCATTAGGGCTATAGCAGGATATGAAAACAAACCCTTGAGCAAGATTTTCGAGGAGCTGGTAGATGACTATATAGAAAGGCATAAAGAAACACTTGAGTTATTGAGCATACCGGGCTTTATTGAAGAGTGCAGAGAAGGCTTAGAAGATATAAGAAAAGGCGCCGGTAAAGACATAAATGAGTTGGAAAATTAAAGTATCCTCTAATGCGGAAAAATATTATAGTAGGCTCGACAAGAAACTTAAACTAAGAATAAAAAATAACATAGTAAATTTATCCGAGTACGAGAAACCTTTAGAGCATCCTCAGGTAAAGGCTTTAACAGGCGATCTAAAAGGGTTTTACAGATTAAGGGTGGGGGACTACAGAATCATTTTCGGACTGATTGAAGAATCAAAAACAATAGCTGTGGTCAATATTTTTCCAAGAGGTAGTGTTTACTAACTAATACCTTTCTAATACTTTCGATAAAGATACATTCTAGGTAGAGACGCAAACTTTTGCAATGACTTCACTGGTAGCAGGAGCGGCTGCCGTGAATGGAGAATGTAAGGAAAGTCCTCAAATTTAACGGCAGGTTAGCCTTCCACTGAGTGTAATCAGGATAGCACACCAATTCCCTCAAAACTCCAGCCGTTTACCCAAGTTGAAGGACGCCTCTTGTTTCCGGCAAGGCTCCCCACTCTTCGATTGAACTGGTTGCAAGGTATAATCAAAGCCCGTCACACCGATTGTCGAAGGTTACTGTTGGGATGGCACTCCTACGTTATTGTAGAGACACGCCATGGCGTGTCTCTACCGTATATGAAGAGTTCCCCCTCGATATGAATTGTTAAGCGATAGTTTGAAATAAAGACCTACGGCACACTCCTCCAATAAACTAATACCATTCTTAAGTAAATGAGACCGACAATGTATTATTGATCGCTAAAAATAGGGCTTGACAATTATGCCAAGAAAATATATACCGTAATCGGAAGGGAGATATAATTTATTCGGTAACTTAGCCTACCTAAATGGAGGGATGGAGATGAATTTCAGAGACGAATACGGTGATTACTCGGCACAGGAAGCCGTGGACGCTATAATTGTAATCCTAAAAAAGAACGGAGCTGAGATTGATGAGAAGAGCTTTACTTGGACACTCGTCGGGGCGCTTTTTGATAAAGGCATAGTCTCCCGTCAAGAATTTGAACGTATATACTATTTGCTTAAGAGTCAAATGAAGGGTAGAGAAAAGCCTTTAGAAAGAACCGCTTAAAACCTAAAGAGTTCTAATCCTTCCCCTAGATACATTGTTTCCCTTTCATATTTACAAAAGTCGAATGATTCAGATCAGTGAATTTTAACCCTCTAGTTTCAACTCAAAGTTTAAAAGATATTCCACAAATACACGAATTGATAAAGCTTTTCTAAAAACATGCTTATGTAGTTATACTTACTTTAAAAATCAACTTATTTAAATACGAGGCTACTTTTGAAAGTATTCGTGACAGGGGGCACAGGATTTATCGGGGGCCATTTGATAAAGAGACTACTTCGAGATGGTGCATGCATAAAGGCTCTTGTGAGAGATTCGAGTAAGGCAGAAGAACTGAGAAAACTCGGGGTAGAAATAATAATAGGAGATGTAACAGATAAAACTTCAATTACGGGCATGATGAAGGGTTGTGACACCTTCTACCACCTTGGAAACGTCTCACGCTGGTGGCTTAGTGATAAAACACTCTATTACAAAATAAACGTCGAAGGCACAAAAAACGTAATGATGGAAGCACTAAAAGAAGGCATTAAAAAGGTAGTTTACACAAGTAGCCTCTCGGGAATAAGGCAGCCCAAGGGAGAAATTGCCACTGAGGAGACTGAACACAAAAGAGACTTTGAGAGTCATTACGGGAGGTCGAAGTTTCTGGCTGAGAGGGAAGTCCTTAGAATGTATAGAGAGAGCGGGCTTCCAGTAGTTATTTTAAACCCCGGTGTCGTAATTGGCCCAGGAGACCTAAAAACATTTGGAAGAACGATTATAGAGCTTCTTAACGGCAAGCTTGAAGCCATAATATTTGAAGATAGCATAATTCCGCTCGTTTACATTGATGATACAGTCGAGGGTCACATAATTGCAGGAGAGAAGGGAAGAATCGGGGATAAATATATAATAGTCGGAGTTAACGTAAAGATGGTGGACGTATTTAAGATCATAAATAAAATTACAGGGGTTCCCCTTCCGGAGAAACGCATCTCCCCACTTGTCATTAAACTCATCGCATATATTTCAGAGTTAAAATCCCTTTTTACCGGGAAGCCGCCAAGGCTTGCCCTAGATGCGGTTAGGGCTATGGAGATCGGGGCTCTCGGAGAAAACAGAAAAGCAAGAGCGGAATTGGGATTGCAGTTTACCCCTCTTGAAGAGGCACTTATAAAGACAATTGAATGGTACAAAGAGAACGGATATGTTGTTTGACTTTATACGTAGGTTATGCTAATTATTAACATTCTCATTATGCAGGAGTATCATCTCTAGGCGGCTATGTTTGAGGGGATTTCCGAAAAATTAAGCTCAACTCTAAAAAAGATAAGAGGTTATGGAAAGCTAAACGAGAGCAATATACAGGACGCACTTCGTGAGGTCCGCCTTAGCCTTCTCGAAGCTGATGTTAATTTTAAGGTAGTAAAGGACTTTATAGAATCAATTAAAAAACGCGCCCTTGGCCAGGAGGTTACTGAAAGCCTCACACCAGGCCAGCAGTTCATCAAAATCGTTCACGAAGAGCTTGTCAGAATCCTAGGAGAGGAAAGCTCGGAGCTTGACCTTAGAGCCACACCTCCTGTAAGCATAATGCTTGCAGGACTTCAGGGGTCTGGAAAAACTACAACCGCCGCTAAGCTCGCAAAATCACTGAAAGAGCGAAACAAAAGAAACCCCTATCTAGTTCCTGCAGACGTTTATAGGCCTGCCGCTATAGAGCAGCTCAAGGTGCTGGCAGAAAAGGTAGGTGTTGGTGTTTACGACACTCAGCCTGGAAAAAATCCGGTTGAGATCTGTAAAGACGCCGTTTCTTCAGCCGTCTATGGCGGATATGACGTGCTGATAATCGACACTGCCGGAAGGCTTCACATCGACGAAGAACTAATGGACGAGCTAAGAAGGATAAAGGCTGAGATAAAACCTCAAGAGATACTTCTTGTTGCCGATGCGATGACAGGGCAGGATGCAGTAAATGTTTCAACGAGTTTTAACGAAGCCATAGACATTGATGGAGTAATACTTACAAAAATGGACGGGGATGCAAGGGGCGGCGCCGCTCTTTCAATTAAAGCCGTAACCGGTAAGCCAATAAAATTCTTTGGAATCGGAGAACAATTAGATGCCCTTGAGGTTTTTCATCCCGAGAGAATATCCTCTCGAATCTTAGGCATGGGCGATGTGCTCACTTTAATCGAAAAGGCTCAGGTCGCATTCGAAGAGAAAAAGGCCGAAGAGATGGCAAAAAAGCTTCTCAAGAACGAGTTTTCACTTGAGGATTTCAGAGAAGCTATGATCTCAATGGGTAAGTTGGGGTCATTAGACAGCATGACAGAAATGATTCCCGGAATGAAGCAGATTGCTAAAAACCCAAAGGCGCTAGATATGGCAGAGAAGGAAATGAAGAAAACCATTGCCATTATAAACTCTATGACGCATAGGGAGAGAAAGAATCATACAATTTTAAACGGCAGTAGACGAAAGAGAATAGCAAAGGGAAGCGGTACAAGGGTTGAAGATATAAATCGCGTTATTAAGAATTACATTCAGATGCGTGCTATGATGAAAAACATGGGGAAAATGGGTAAACTCGCAAAGAAAATGATGAGGTTTATGTAGCTAATGAAACTAAAAATTCCAAATCTCAAGCTCCAAATTACAAACAATAATGAATCCAGTTTTCATTTGGAATTTGTTATTTGGTCATTGGAGCTTACTTATACAAGGAGGTAAAAGCAGTTTGGTTAAAATAAGACTCACAAGAAAGGGATCTAACAAGCAACCTTTTTACAGGATTGTTGCTGCTGATTCACGTGCGCCCCGTGATGGAAAGTTCCTTGAAATTTTAGGTTATTATGATCCACGAAAAAGCCCTCATACGCTGGAGGTAAAAATAGATAGGGTAAAAACTTGGATAGAGCGTGGTGCAAAACCAACTGAAAGGGTAGGGAAACTTCTTTCAAAGCTCATGTAACAACTGAATTCGACTGAGATGCCAGACCAGAAGAAGGTTTGTAAAACTAGGAGGTAAACGATATGGAGAAGCTAAAGGAGCTTGTGAGCTTCATTGCGAAATCGCTTGTTGATAGCCCTGAGAAGGTTGAGGTGCGAGAGGTTACAGGTGAGCAGACATCGGTGTTAGAGTTGAAAGTTTCCCCCGAGGACTTGGGCAAGATTATTGGAAAACAGGGGAGAACAGCTAAAGCCATAAGGATAATATTAAGCGCCGCTGCCGCCAAGATAAGAAAGCGGGCTGTTCTTGAGATTCTTGAATAGAATGCAGTCCGAAAAGCTGGAATTTGGTCTCATCCCTTTCGGAAGGGTTTCGAAAACACACGGGCTTTCTGGGGAACTAAGAATCCTGCCGTTTAGCCGAAGCTTGGAAAACCTTTCAAGACTCGAAAGGGTTTTTATAAAGACAAAAGGGGAAGAAAAACCAGATGAGTTTAAAATCATAAGAAGGAGGCTTGAGGAACACTCAGCTATAGTAAAACTTGAAGGGATTAAATCAGTTGATGAGGCAGGAAAACTCCGGGGATGCATTGTATTGGTTGAGCCATCCCAACTTTCGGAAACAGAAGAGAATGAATACTACTGGTTTCAGCTTATAGGGCTTAGAGTTTATACCACCGAGGGAAGATACCTGGGGCTTGTTGAAGATTTAATTGATAGAGTATCACAGAGCCTATTAGTAGTTAAGGAAGATAGAAAGGAACATTTAATTCCGATGATTGAGACAATTGTAAGAGACATTAACCTTGAGGACTCGCGAATAGTTATCTCTCCCATAAATGGACTTCTTGAATAAAACACGTTAGTAGAGCCCTTCCAATGTTTGAATAACGAAGTCATACTACATTAGGGGATTTAGCTAATTAGCTTAGATGCGATCAGAAACCATTTCTAATTATTAGGTATTGCTTATGATATACGAAATTCTTACTATTTTTCCAGAGTTTTTTAAATCCGTATTTTCTTTTGGGGTTCTTGGCAGGGCCGAGGAAAACGGGCTTATAAAAATAAACATACACGATATAAGAAGGTTTACTTCTGACACACACAGAAAGGTTGATGATAAACCGTATGGCGGTGGAAGCGGCATGGTGTTAAAGCCTGATCCCCTCAGCAGCGTGCTAGAGGCTGTCAAAAGAACCAGTAAAAAATCCCTCGTCATTCTTACGAGCCCTCAAGGAGAAACGTTCTCAGATAAGATAGCAAGGGAGCTTTCTCAATATGAGCAACTGATCCTAATCTCCGGAAGGTACGAGGGGGTAGATGAAAGGATTAGAGAGCTATATGTGGATAGGGAAATTTCAATTGGCGACTATGTTCTTACAGGAGGAGAATACGCCGTATCTATAATTATTGATGCAGTATCAAGATTCATACCCGGCGTTCTTGGGAACGAGTCATCTCCTTACGATGATTCGTTTAGAGAAGGGCTTCTTGAGCATCCCCATTATACAAGGCCAGAGTCTTTTATGGGAAAAACCGTCCCTCAAATTCTCCTTTCAGGAAACCATAAGGAGATTGAAAAGTGGAGAAGAGGAGAAAGCATTAAGAGAACATTTTACCGAAGACCTGATTTGCTGGATAGGACAAGGCTCACAATAGAAGATGTAAAATTAATAAACGAGCTAAAAAAAGATGCTTCACCCTCTTTCAATGTATATATTGCCTTAATTCATTATCCCGTTTACAATAAAGACCTTAAAGTTATTACTACCGCTTTTACTAACCTCGACGTTCATGACATAGCAAGGGCGGGTAGAACCTATGGAGTTAAAGGGTTTTTCCTTGTGCATCCTGTTATAGAGCAAAGGGAACTGGTAAATAAGGTTATATGGCACTGGACCGAAGGGCCTGGCCTTTCCTATAACCCTACAAGGAATGAAGCCCTTGATCTTGTTCGTATAAAAAGCTCGCTTGACGAAGCTTTGGAAGAGATTGAGAAAATAGAGGGATCAAAACCAAAGGTTATTGTGACTGACGCAAGACCGAGAGAGAATATGATAGGATATGTAGAACTTAAAGAAAGAATCTTTAGTGAGGAAGAACCTTATCTATTACTGTTTGGTACGGGTTGGGGTATTGCCGAAGAGGTAATTGACCGTGCTGATTACTTACTAAAGCCCGTTGAAGGAGCTACAGATTATAATCATCTCTCCGTAAGGAGCGCCGCAGCCATTATTCTGGACAGACTGTTTTCACGTTAAGATTTGAAAAAGGAGAAGTAAGATGAATATCATAGATGAAATTGAGACAGCCGCGATGAGGGGAGATTTACCTTCATTCCGTGCGGGTGACACCATTGCCGTGCACTACAGAATCAGGGAAGGAGACAGGGATAGGATTCAGATATTTGAAGGCGTTGTGATTGCCAAAAAAGGGGGCGGGTTAAGAGAGACCTTCACTGTAAGAAAGGTTTCTTATGGGGTAGGAATCGAAAGAATCTTCCCGCTTCATTCACCACTGGTGAAGAAGATAGAAGTTAAAAGAAAAGGAAGAGTAAGAAGAGCAAAGCTCTATTACCTTAGAGGACTGTCGAGAAAGGCGAGTAGGATAAGAGAAAGAACGATATTTGATAAAGAAGCAAAAGAAAATAATCAATCCGAGTAAGAATAGGCGGAACTTTCCAACCCCAGTCCCCTCCCCTTTAGGAAAGGGGAGAATATAGACAAGTCCCTCTTTATGAAAGAGGGATTTAGGGAGATTTAAAGTAGCGGAGGGCTTTTAGGCCTCCACTTCTTCCTGTATTTCTTTGTGGCAACCTAAAGGTTGCCGCTACAAAACAAATAAAAAGCCAGAGGGATTATCCTTTCCCTCTGGCTCTCTTATATTCTCTGTCTGGTAGGGGCGGTTCGTGAACCGCCCCTACAAAGTACCCATCACTTATCTACGGGCTGAACGGTTCCTTCGGCAGGCTCAGGACAGGGCTCAGCCCCTACA
>JAKEHC010000006.1 GCA_022615255.1 Candidatus Dadabacteria bacterium
AGCCCTTCTCGTAGAAGGTTTATTCCGATGAGAACATCGAATTTCCCAAGCCTTAAATCCCTAACAATGGCAATCCTTTCCAGTGTATCAATATCGGAATGGAGATACCGAACCCTGACACCAAGGTCTCTATAATACTCCGTCAGGTCCTCAGCCATGCGCTTTGTAAGCGTCGTTACAAGGACTCTATCACTCATATTTACCCTTTTTCTTATCTCTTCAAGTAGATCGTCCACCTGATTGTCTGCAGGCTTTACCTCAACCTCAGGGTCTGCAAGCCCTGTTGGGCGTATTATCTGTTCAACTACCTTACCGGCGACCTTTTCAAGCTCATAATGACCAGGCGTAGCAGAGACGAATATCACCTGATTTACCCTTTCCTCAAACTCACGGAAGTTGAGAGGGCGGTTATCAAGCGCAGAAGGGAGCCTAAACCCGTGCTCGACAAGGGTGAACTTTCTGCTTCTATCTCCCTCGTACATTCCGCGGAGCTGTGGCACCATCTGGTGGCTCTCATCAATAATCATTAATAAATCTTTGGGGAAATAATCAAGGAGCGTCCAGGGGGGCTCTCCCGGTTTTCTTCCGGAAAGGTGTCTTGAATAATTCTCGATCCCCGGGCAGAAACCCATTGTTAAAAGAAGCTCGAGATCGTAATTTGTCTTCTCCTCTATCCTCTTTCTCTCAAGCATCATCTCGTGTGATTCAAAGTATTCTATCCTTTCTCTCAACTCCTCCTTAATATCCTCTATAGCCTGAAGAAGCCTTCCACGGGGCGCTACATAATGAGTCCCCGGAAATATAGCTGCCTTATGTATATTCCTGAGGGATTTTCCCTTTATAGGATCGATCTCTTTTATTGAATCTATATAGTTGCCTAAAAACTCTATCCTTAAAGCGATTAATTCCTGATGCGATGGAAAGACCTCGACTATATTCCCCTTTACCCTAAAACTGCTCCGATGAAGATCAACATTGCTCCTTTCGTATTGAATTTCTGTAAGCTTTTTAAGCAGCTCATCCCTGTCTAATTTCATTCCCTGTTCAACCATAGTGAGAAGCCCATAGTAATCCTGAGGCGCTCCGATGCCGTATATACAAGATACGCTCGCAACTATGATCACGTCTCTCCTTTCAAATAGAGAGGATGTGGCGGCGTGCCTGAGCCTATCAATGTGCTCGTTAATTTGTGCGTCCTTCTGGATGTATGTATCAGTTTCTGGTATATAGGCTTCTGGCTGGTAGTAGTCGTAGTAGCTTACGAAATAATGGACTGAATTATCTGGAAAAAGTTCTTTTAGCTCTCCATAGAGTTGAGCAGCGAGCGTCTTATTATGGGAGATTACTAGGGTTGGACGTCCTGCATTTGCGATTACATGAGCAATTGTAAATGTCTTTCCGCTTCCGGTGACCCCAAGGAGCACCTGATGCTTTTGGCTTCGAAGCACGCCTTCGGTAAGCTTCTTGATAGCCCTAGGCTGATCACCTGTCGGAGAGAAATCGCTATTGAGCCTAAATATGCTATGCACACTACAATCAAGTCTAGCATGATTCTGGCACTACTTCATTGTTGTCGCCATTAATGTAGAGACGACCCGCCGGATCGTCTCTACAAAATAGGAAATGATACATATGGCAAAATATCTGGTAGAACAGACATTCTTGTCTGTTCTCATCTGTCATGCGGGCAGGAAGTCCTATGAAAATGCGGGCGCTCCCGTATTACTTCTGTGTATCCCAGCTTTTTAAAGAAGAGCTAGAGTGGATTTTCTTTTCTTCTCCCCTTTCTCAAAGGGGAGATAGAGGGGATTTTTTAACTTTTGTAGCGTCATCCCTGCCAATACCTCGATAGGCAGGACTTTCTAGTCCCGCATTGTTCGTCATTCAAGTTTCTAGCTGGAATCAAATTAAACTTAATGTAGCGGCGACCTTAAGATCGCCAATAACATTTGTCATTCAGACCCTGAGTATAACGAAGGGGAGGAATCTCATCTTTATATTTCTTCTTCATTCATAAAACATCTTCCATTATAATTTGATTTGCATGCCACATAAAACGACTCCAAAACTCAGATTCGAGCCGCTGACCAAGGAAAACTGGGGCGATTTTGTAACTCTATTTGGAGAAAAAGGTGCTAGTGGCGGTTGCTGGTGTATGTGGTGGAGGTTGAAACGCTCTGAGTTTGAGAAGAATAAGGGTAAAAGAAATAAAGAAGCGATGCAGAGCATCGTTAGTTCCGGAGAGATTCCAGGTCTTCTCGCATATGCAGATGGTAAACCGGTGGGGTGGTGTTCAGTTGCACCACGTGAAAAGTTTTCTTCTTTAGAAAGATCCAGGGTGCTCAAACGCATTGATGATAAACCGGTCTGGTCGATAGTTTGCTTTTTTATTGATAAGCGTTACAGGAATAAAGGAGTTAGCGTTAAACTTCTGTCGGCTTGTATTAAGTACGTAAAAGAGAAAGGAGGCAAAGTGTTAGAGGGTTATCCAGTCGAGCCGAAAAAAGGACGAATGCCAGATGTTTTTGCATGGACCGGCTTTTCAAACGCCTTCAAGGATGCAGGCTTCGTAGAGTGTTCGCGTCACTCAGAACCCCGCCCTATTATGAGGTATTACATTGATTAAGGGAGGTAAAACATAGTGGATGAATCTTGTTACCTGTATTGGATTAACTTTATTAGTAATAACAAGGAATTACCACAGTTAGAATCTATATAGCATAAGGGTTACCTATTGCTACATATCGATTAGCAGAATTTACACAGAATTGGCAATTTTGTTTGAAAGAGAGTTTTAAAAGCTGTTTTTATCATCAAGGTTCGACCAGCAGGGCTGTGAAGGTGATATTTTGCACGTGAAAAGTTCTATAATTTATTCGGGTCTCACTTTCCTGTGTAACTTAAAGGGAATAACGCAGATCATAAGCTTGAAAGCTCATAGAAATATTGACCGAAACTCTCTGATTTTTATAGGAATGGCACTTTGACTCCGCTGCTTTACGAAGGGAGTCAAAGTGCATTCTATGGTTTTATGCTTTACCAAAGACCTTGTATTGCAACACCGTTGTGAGCAGTTATAACCTTGCATTTTTCTGCCCACTTTACCAATGCACCTATGTCTTTCCATTCTACTGGTGCCCTTTTCCAATGGTCGTCAAGACCCGCCTGATTTTCGTACATCTCGTCCAAAACGAACATTGTGTTCCCCGTCGGCGCCGAATCCGGGTCCAGCGGATTTTTCAGCTCAGGTGCTTTAATGATGTTATAGCGAAGCATTGCTAATTCACCGGACCTGTGATGGGTTGTCTCCATCCATTTAGCGTGGCTTGCGAAAATTCCCTCTCCCTCAGCTACATGCTCCTTAGGGCATATAAACGTGATGGTAATTTGTGTCTTGCCTATTGTAGACATATACACACCTCCTTTATAGAGATATTTTGCTTATTTATCTATATACGATGAGAAATAGAATTCGGTTTTAAAAATATAACATGCTTGGGTATAAACACAAATTGTCCAAAAGTTAAAAAATAACCTGATACGAATAATAAATATAAAAAAGACGATTAAATCATTGGAATTTTTGGGAGTTTAGACCTGAAAGATCTGTACGAGGTTACCGCAGGTATAATTAAATACGGCCTGTATTGTTAGCCCCATCTTTGTGGGCTCCTGCGTAAACTTCACACCCAACTTTTTCATTCCTTCGTACTCTACTTGAATGTCCTCGATAGCAAATGCCGTTATAGGTATCCCTTGCTTAAAAATAGCTTCTTGGAGCGTCTTAGCAGCTAAGGAATGCGCTCGCCACTCAGAAACCCGCCCTATTATGAGATATTACATTGATTAAGGGGGTAAAAACAGTAGGCGAATCCTGCCATCACTTGTTTTGGATTAACGTTATTAGTAATAAAAAGGACTTACCACTACCACAGTCAGAATCTATGTGGCATAAGGGTTCCCTTCTGCAACTGTTATAGCCTGCCGGAATTTACACAAAACAATGAAGTTCTGTGTAAATATCAACGGGTGAGATCGTTGATTTGGATGCTGGTAGTTCCTGCACACCTCCACGGCGAGGTAAATTTTACCCAGAATTGGCAATAGTGTTTCGAAAGGCATTAAACGAGCTTTGTTCATTATGCAACAGTTTGCAGTATTCTAACCTATATAGGATACTATATTGCATTTTTGCAGGCTAATTAGTAGTTAGCCTGAAGGGAAGACCGTGAGCGAAACCGTTTTTAAACAAGTGAATTACGATTTGAATTCCCTTGTAAAGTATATCGAACTGGGTGAGATCGGCCTGCCGGACATTCAGCGCCCGTTCGTGTGGAAAAACGCAAAAGTGCGGGATTTGTTTGATTCCATGTATCAGGGTTATCCGGTGGGTTACTTGCTGTTCTGGCAAAATGGACTTTCCGATGCTCCCCGTGTTATCGGTACGGATACCAAACAAAAAACCCCCCGCCTGTTAATTGTGGACGGCCAGCAACGGTTAACGTCTCTATATGCAGTTGTGAAAAGAATTCCGGTCGTCCGTGAGAACTATGGCAGTGAACTAATTCATATTGCATTTAATCCACTTCTGGAAAAATTCGAAGTTGCGGATGTAGCTATCCGCAGAGATAAATCATACATTCCGGACATCTCTATATTATGGAGCAAGGAAACGGACCTGTTCGAGGTTGTTGATCGTTATCTTTCTGAATTGAAAGGTTCACGAGAAATCAGTAGCGAGGAAGAAAAACAGATAAAGAAGGCAATTTCAAAACTCCAGTCGCTCTTGAGCTTTCCTTTTACTGCGCTGGAACTTTCAGCGAATATCAGCGAAGAGGATGTGGCTGATGTTTTTGTGCGCATCAACAGCAAAGGCACACCGCTCAACCAGGCTGACTTTATTCTGACATTGATGTCAGTATTTTGGGATGAAGGTCGATCCCAGCTAGAACACTTCTGCCGGGAAGCGCGTAAACCATCAATAGGAACCCCATCACCATTTAATTATTTTATTCAACCTGATCCCGATCAACTATTGCGGGTCAGTGTGGGACTCGGATTCAAACGGGCACGGCTTAAATATGTTTATTCCCTGTTGCGTGGGAAGGATCTGGATACAGAACAATTCAGCGATGGGCGCCGGGTCGAACAGTTTGAAGTACTAAAAAAGGCTCAAGAACGAGTGATCAATCTCCAGTACTGGCACGACTTCATGAATTGTATACGAATGGCCGGCTTCCGCAGCGACAGGATGATCAGTTCCCAGAACAACTTGCTCTTCTCTTACATATTATATCTCCTAGGACGGACAGAGTATAGTGTTGACGAATTTCGCCTGCGAAGGGTAATCGCCCGGTGGCATTTCATGTCCAGTCTTACCGGTCGGTTC
>JAKEHC010000007.1 GCA_022615255.1 Candidatus Dadabacteria bacterium
CCGCACGATTTCTGGGGAAAAGTTCTTTCTCTATCATCTCTAAGAAATGATCCGATGACCACAGTCCTTGGGTGTATTGGCGTGTTCCCGATTGACCGTCGAGTCTATCTATGAGGTACTTTCTAAGCTTATCCGGAATTTTTGGAAATGCTCCGTTTTTGAATCTTTCCCCAAGCTCCTTAAGTTTTTCATCATGTTTATAGGGCTTGGTCTCTCCAGGATAATGAACCTCAGGAGCCTCAATTGAGAGCATTCTTATTGATACCTCTATGAAAGGAGTATCGCCATCAGTTATTCTTGAATAACGATAATCTCCAATAGAATAAGACCTGGGTTGCCAGCTTATTTTGGTTTTTGGCATCAGCTCAAATAATAGCAAGTTCTCAATACAAGAACAAGGGGTTAAAATCGGGGGTTCTACCGTGACATCGTCGTTGCTATTACGATGGATGTTTCAATCGGTGCTCCCTTATGGTTTAATATTCTTAAAAAGCTGGTCAGACTCCGCTCCTTTGAAAATAATCCTAAGCCAGAGTAAACACTTAAAAAAATCCCTGAATAAGAATTATTATTGCAACCCTTTATATGAGAACAACAAGAACTCTAGCATCTCTCCCATTTTTCTGGTAAAGTTATTTAGAGAAAAATTTATAATTTTATTAATTGTTTTTACGCGGGAGGAAAATGGGTAGCAATTATCCTAAAGAAATAATAGAACAATTAAAATACGGTCAGGGAAAGACGTTTTACGGGGATGCAACACTAGTTATATTAAAAGCCTTTCTTCAATCTGGGGTAAGCTACTTAGGTGGCTATCCAGGCTCGCCTACTGCAGGGCTAATTGACGCTATATCAGATGCCTACGAGCCGGTATTAAAGGACATGGGAATATACTTCGATTGCTCGGGAAACGAAGCCTCAGCAGCCGCACTCCTTTCAGCATCAATCAGTTATCCAATACGCGGTTCAGTGAACTGGAAAATCGTAGGAACCAATGTAGCATCAGATGCCCTTTCGCACATCTCATCTTCAGGTGTTACAGGCGGAGCAATGGTTATAGTAGGGGAAGACTATGGCTGTGACAGCACATGTGTCGCAGAGAGAGCGCTCCCGTTTGCGCTAAAGTCCACTATGGCTGTCATTGACCCAAGAGGGGATTTAGAACATCTAGCAAACATGGTTGAGGAGGGATTTAAGCTCTCTGAATACACAAACATGCCGGTGATGTTTCTTTTATCTACAAGGGTAGCACACATAAGAGGGAAAATAACCTGTAAAGACAATATAAAGCCGAAGATAAGCACGCTTAATCCCCTTAATGATTTAACCACAGACTTAAATAAAATACCCTTACCCCCATTCACGTTTGAGCAGGAAAGAAAGAAGTTTTCAAACAGAATACCCGCGGCAAGACAATTCATTTTAGAGAGAAGGCTTAACGAAATCATCGAAGGCAACGATAAGGACTTAGGAATCATCACACATGGCATGATATTCAACTCCATGATGAGATGTCTATATAACCTTGGTGAGGCGAATCTTTACGGTGAGAGCAGGATACCTATACTCAATCTTAACGTGATTCACCCGCTTGTTCCTGAAGAAATCGTCAATTTCCTCAAGGATAAAAAGGCTGTTCTAATAGTTGAAGAAGGGATGCCGAATCTTCTCGAAGAGCAGATAAGGGCAATCGCACAGAGGGCTAAGCTCACCGTTGAGATATTTGGGAAGGACATTCTCCCCGAAGCCGGTGAATTCACGCCGGATCATATTATCAAGGGTATAGGCAGCTTCCTTCTTATGAATACGACTTCGACCTACGAAAGGGAAAGAATTGAGGAAAAAAGCGACTACATAGCAAAGCATAGGGAAAAGGCAGCAAGCTTTCTCAAGGAACCTGTAACAAAGAGAAATCCCGTTTTCTGCACAGGCTGCCCAGAGAGGCCGATTTTCACAGCGATAAAAATCCTCGAGGATACCTATGGTAAATCATATTATGCCTCCGATATAGGATGCTATTCCATGAGCGGACTCCCCCCATTTGACCTGAGCAATTCCATTACAGGAATGGGGATTGGACTTGCATCAGCAGGCGCCCTTTCCAGAATGGCAAATAAAAGAGTAATCTCATTCATGGGAGACGGTACCTTCTGGCACAGCGGGCTTACTACTAGTATCACAAACGCCGTGTATAACAAACAGGATGCCGTCCTCATAATACTCGAGAACTTCTGGACATCAATGACCGGACATCACGAAAACCCTGCTTCGGGAAGGAACATGAGGCAAGAAGGCGTCGGCATGGATATTGAAAAGGCTCTCAAGGGAGCAGGTGTTGATTGGATCAAGAAGGTCGATCCTTATGACCTAGGCGAATCAATGGAGGCTCTTGAGGATGCTTACAAAACTGATAAGGGATTAAAGGTAATCATATCTAAAGGCGAATGCCAGTTAGAAAAAACCAGGAAAACCAAGGTAGTAATAAAACGGAGAATGGAATCCGGAAAACGCGTGGTACAGCCGAGACTAGGTGTTGACCCAGATATCTGCACAGGAGACCACTCATGTATGCGGTATAACGGGTGCCCGTCCCTTACGCTCAAGGAAAGCCCAACAATACTAAGGGATGACCCTATAGCGAGCATTGAGCACTCTTGTGTAGGTTGTGGCTTATGCGGAGAGATAGCTCATGCCGCTGTGCTCTGCCCCTCCTTCTATAAGGCTGAGGTAATTAATAACCCATCCTTGTTCGATAAGCTAGCTGATAAGGTCAATCGCTTTTTTCTTCACCTAGTCACCAGAAACGGATGGACAAATTAACACCTGAATTAAATCCCCGGTTAATCTTCAAACACAAATTGAGACAATGTAAATAAGAGATAATATAAATTCCAATGGACAAATCACTGACATTCGGGTTTTGTTATTTGTACGCTTGAGCTTGCTCGTTATCACTAATAAAGATAGAATTTTCCCTGTTGATTTGGAATACAATCATGGAAAGGCGAAGTGAGTTATTAAAGATGTTAATTCCGGCTGTAGGGGGACAAGGGGGCGGGGTTCTTACTGATTGGCTTGTTCAGGCTTTTCTAACAGAGGGTTTTGAGGTTCAGGGTATAGGACTTCCGGGGCTATCTCAGCGTGGTGGTTCAACGATTTATTACCTAGAAGCACACCCAAAAATCAACCCAAATGAAAAACAGATTATCTTCTCCCAATATCCAGTTCCAGGTGATGTAGATGTTATTCTAGCCCAAGAATTTTTGGAGTTGGGAAGAGTACTCGAACAGGGGTATGGATCAGATAAGACAACGATCGTTACAAGCACACACAGGATTTATTCTACACTTGAAAAAATGCCGATAAGCAGCGGCATATATTCGGATGAAAATCTTAGGAAACTAGCCATAAATTTTTCATCTAGATTTGTCGGATTCAATGCACTAGAGATTGCGAAGGAAAACGGAATGGATGAGCTTGGGGTAAACGCTATACTCCTAGGCGCATTAGGGGCGTCAGAAGCACTGCCTATAAGTGAGGCTTCTTATTTAAAAGCCATAGAGCAGACAGGGGTTGCAGTAGGTAACAACATTAAAGCATTCAGAACAGGTTGGGAACTCATAAGGTCAGGGAAATACGAAGAGGCTAAGGCTAAACCCCAAATAAAATGGGAGGATTTCATAAAGGAAAGGGCACAAAGGCTAGATTCCAAAAGGGCTGAGGAATATATTACTTTGATCTCAGAGATAGAGAGTGAATACCCTTCCCGTTTAAGAGAGATACTGGCAGAAGCGGTTTTTAGACTGATAGACTACCAGGATGTGTGGTACGCAAGAAAATATATGAAGGAGCTTAAGGGCATTCTGGATATAGATAAAGAGATGAAGGGAGGGTTTAAACTAATCGAGTTATTTGCTAAAAACCTTGCCCTTCTGATGAGTTATGAAGACGGTATCCGCGTAGCCGAGCTAAAGATTAAACCGGAAAGATTTAAACGAATCAAAGAAGAGATGAGAATCAGAGACGACCAGATGCTCCGCGTTACCGATTATTTGAAGCCAGACGCAGAGGAGATTTATGGGCTTCTGCCAAACCTGCTTGTAGCCCCAATAGTTCGTTTTACAGAAACGGGTTTATTCCGAAGCTTCTGGCCTGAGAATAAAAAGCTGACCGTTGGTCAAAAACCCATAACCACATCCTTTTCAGGGTTTCTAAGGCTCTGGATTCTCACCAAACTTAAATTCATAAGGCCATATTCGTATCGTTATCACAAGGAATATTCACTTATTAAAAAATACAGGACAAATATTGAAAAATTTGCCAGGTTAAATTATGAACTTGGGTGCCTCGTGGCAAAATCTGCACAGATGGTAAAGGGTTACGGAAGGGTTAGAAGAAAAACAATGGATGCCTTTAATAGATTCTTAGACAACGTCATCAAGCCACTCGTAGAATTCGAGAGAAAAACTAGAAAAGGTTACCACTTAACCTTGGACGTCGGAGAAAAATCACTCAAGCTTATCTCTTCCTCTACAGAAGAAATAAATAAAGCTGAAAGGCTTGCTCAGGAAGTCATGCAAGGAAAAGCAGCTTAAACCTACTTTTGCTCCCCTCTTTCTAAACCTCCCTCAATTTATTCAGCAAGATTTTCTAAACCTTCCCTCGAGTGTGATAGGGACATAATTCATCATAATGCTTATAAGTGATCCATAGTTTTCTCTCTTGTTGAAAAGATTTTCTTTGTTTGTAAGATTCATAATAAATAGCGGCTTATACAATTACCAATGAAGAAAAAAGCCCTTGAGACCAGCTTCATTGCAGATTCGATGCTAGGAAAACTCACCAAGTGGCTCAGACTCGCCGGGGTAGACGTGGAGTACGATAAGTATATAGAGGACGATATTCTTATAAAGCGCGCACAGTCCGAAAATCGTGTAATACTTACAAGAGATAGATCTATAGTGAAGAGAAAGGGTGTAGGGGTCCATCTTCTCATCTGGAGCGACCACTTAGCCGAGCAACTTCTTGAGTTCATCCAAGTTTATGAAATTGACACGCTTGAGAATGCCTTTACCAGATGCATCCGTTGCAATACCGTACTAGCAGAGGTAAAAAAGGATTCCTTATCAGGTCAGATACCTCCTTATGTATTGAAAACCCAGGATGAATTTAGACTATGCAACCGCTGTGGGAGAATCTACTGGGCTGGAACCCATAGAGAAAACGCAGAAGGCTTTCTAAGAAAAGTTATCGGTAATTTGAAAGATTAAAATAGATATCAGTTTAATTTCTTTGATTCTCTGTTTATAATTCAGTACCAATCCCATAAAACTTATCGTTCGACGAGAATTCAATTATAGGAGGCAACTCAATGAAGGCAATAAGATATCATGAGTTTGGTGAAGTCGAAGTTCTTAAATACGAAGATGTCCCAGAACCAGAAATTGGGGATAACGAGGTTTTAGTTCATGTAAAAGCCGCCTCTCTTAATCACTTGGATTTAAGACTAAGATCGGGAAAGTCTCCAAGGCCCGTTGATTTGCCACATATTGGTGGCTTAGATATTTCAGGTGATGTGGTAAAGATTGGGAAAAACGTCACCGGTATAGTGGAAGGAACTCGAGTTGTTGTTGAACCAGCTGTAAGGTGCGGTAAATGTCGATTTTGTCAGAAAGGCGAGTCAAATTTATGTGTGGCTACAAAAGTGATAGGGGTCAATCTCTTTGGAGGATTTGCGGAATACGTAAAAGTCCCGGGGGCGAACGTTGTTCCGATTCCTGATAACCTTTCCTACAATGACGCCTCTACCATCCCTATTTGCTCTGTAACAGCATGGTATGGTCTTATTGAAAGAGGAAGCGTTAAGCTTGGCGAGACCGTTCTCATTCATGCGGCAGGAAGCGGCACAGGAAGCGCTGCGGTTCAAGTAGCAAAGCTCTTAGGGGCTTACGTTATCGCTACTGCAGGTACAGATGAGAAACTCGCTAAAGCACGTGAGCTCGGCGCAGATGAAACTATAAATTACAATAAATCGGACTTTGCTGAAGAAGTTAAAAAAATAACCAATAAAAACGGAGCGGACGTAATATTTGATCAGATTGGAGCATCGGTATGGGACAAAAATATTCAGTCGCTTGCTCCGAGGGGAAGATTGCTCCTTGTGGGAGTAGTTGGCGGCGGTAGTGTACCGGCAAATCTGGGTCCACTCATAATCAGAGACATCTCCATTATTGGAGTTACAGTATTTAATGCCCCGAGAAAGGATTTATTAGCAGTTGTGAACTCAACCTCTCAAGGCAGGCTTCGCACTGTTATTGATAAAACGTTCAGGTTGGAAGAAGCCTCCCTAGCACAAAAGCTTCTCGAAGACAGAAATCAATTTGGTAAGGTTATTTTAAATCCTTAACAGGATTGAATTGGAGTTTACATCCTTTCTAACTCGCAAGAATTTCAGCAATTCTTGGGAGGATATATTCCGCCACGTCCCTTCGCGATCCGCCTCCTGTGATTATTAAATATCTCCCCTTGCAAACCTCCTCTGCACACCTTTTTACCTCTTTTACAAGCTCTATAAAAAAGTCCTGAGTCAAACCGATATCACCGTAATCTCCCTCGCATGTATCATGTCCGAGAAAATGGAAGACCATTTCAGGCTTGAAGTCTTTGGCTCTTGTAAAGAACTCCCTTCTTACAAGAGCAAGATAATCCTTATCGTTTGAACGCCAGCCGACACCTACGCAGACATTTGTTCCATCTGCATGGCTCGAATCACAAAAACATACATGTAAAAGTGATGAGTCATTCTTGAACATCTCCCTATCCCCATCTCCATGATGACAGTCTGTATCAAGGAGGGAAAGTTTATTCACCCCTAAACTTTCCCTTAACGTATATACTGCAGGCGCAACACAGTTTAAGTAAGTCCCACCCCATGCATGTTTCGGTCCTGCATGATGTCCTGATGCGCTATTGAATAAAAGCCCGTTTTTTAGCTC
>JAKEHC010000065.1 GCA_022615255.1 Candidatus Dadabacteria bacterium
AGAGATTTTATCAACCCTTGCCCTCCTTATATAATGTAGAGACATGCCATGGCATGTCTCTACAATTTGCAGGTTAATTGCTAGGTGAAAGGAATTGCAACTCTAATGTAGAGACGCATTGCAATGCGTCTCTACGGAGGTTTTAATTTAATTATGAAGTTCAGAGCAGCAATAATTATCGCAAGAGACTGGAAAGAAAGGGCTTTTCTCAGGGCTGAGCTAATTGAGGAGGGGATAACAGCGCTTGCAGTTGAAAATATGAGCGATGCTCTTGAATGGCTATCAAACCAAGGAGCGCTGCCAATGATAATTATCTACGACACAAATAATCAAGATAAAGCGAGTCAAGACCTTGAACGGCTTACAAAACTTGTTTCACGCATCCCGGTATTGATACTCACATCGTCCTTGGATACAAAAGACAACGAATATGAAAAATTAGGATTCAAGCATATAATTAAAAGGCCCATAAGCATAGGAGATTTGGTTACCTATGTAAAAGTGATAATTAAAGGGACAACGCAACAGTAATGTAGAATTAACATTGTAGAGACGACCCGCCGGGTCGTCTCTCAGGGGAGTCATTATAGATTGTCATACCAACTTCAGTCTTATCTTATGACCGATTGATTATAATTGCATATCTCTTTATAATTTGGTTATCCCAATTCCTAAATAAGGCTAAAATTTGAGAATTTCGAAAACCTTGAGTACAATTCTAGTTTCTATGAAAAGAAACCGTTTGCTCGTTATCATTCTTATACCATTAATCTATCTTTCATCCTTTTCTCCAAGACAGCAGGAATCCAAACAAAATCAGGGTGTTGATAAGCTAAATGTGCTTCCCTCGGTTACTCGTCATATAAAAAGGTACTATGCTAACAAATCAGCTATAGACCCGAAGGCAATGCTGGTTGCAGGGCTAGAAAGGCTTGAGAAAAACCTGGATGAAGTGCTGGTTGAGTTTCCAGATGGAGAAAATAGCGCCTCGTTCAGGGTTCAGGTCATGAATGAGGGAAAAACATTCGATATGAGTGGGGTTAATAACCTTGATGCCTTAACTGAAAAGATAGAGGAGGTTTTTAATTTTGTTAAACCCCGCTTAGTATCAAAAGAGCCCTCAACCGATGAGATCGAGTATGTCGTTACAGACGAGATGCTTAATACCCTTGATCGACACTCGGGGATTATTACGCCTCAAGTATATCGTGAATTTATGATTGAGACTGAGGGAAGCTTTGGCGGGCTTGGAATCGTAATAGGAATTAGAGATGGCCAGTTAACTGTAATAGCGCCAATTGAGGGAACACCGGCATATGATGTGGGCATTAGACCAAATGACAGGATTGTTCAGATTGAATACGAATCCACGGTAAACATGTCCCTTATCGAGGCGGTGGGAAAACTGAGGGGCCCAAAGGGCACTGTTGTTAATATCTACGTAATGAGAGACGGGTTTCCGGAGCCAAAGAAGTTCTCAATCACACGGGATACTATTAAAATCGAAAGCGTTGAGGCTTATAGCATAGGAGACGGCATAGGATATATAAGAATAAGAGACTTCCAGAGAAACACCCTTGATAGCATTAGAGCGAATTTAAAGAGCCTGAAGAAAAACGGAAACCTTAAAGGCATTATACTGGACCTTAGGGGAAACCCAGGCGGGCTTTTGGATCAGGCAGAGAGGATTTCAAATCTATTTTTAAAAAACGGGGTCATAGTAACTACAAAATCGGGGGATTCAAAAAAGCCATATAGAGCAACCCCCGAGGATTTTGAATATAGCGGAAAGGTGGTGATTCTTGTAGACTCGGGAAGCGCAAGCGCTTCAGAGATCGTAGCAGGAGCGTTAAAAAACAACGAAAGGGCTGTTGTGCTTGGGGAAACGACATTTGGCAAGGGTTCTGTACAACAGATTTTCGACCTTAATGACGGTGCTGCTCTAAAGCTAACAATAGCTCAGTATCTAACACCAGGCGATATATCAATTCAAGATACGGGGATAACACCGGATATTCAGATCTCTCCTGTAATCGTCTCCAAAGATGCCTATACCCTGTCTCTTGAAACCCAATTAAAAGAAGAATTAAACGGAGAGAAAAACGCTAAGATAGAGAATAAAGAGAAGCCGATTTACACCATATTCTACCTAGAGACCCCAAAGGATTCTCAAAAAGAAAACGAAGAAACCCCGGAGGAAGCCCTTAGTCGTGAGGAAAAGCTCAAGAAGATAGGGAGCGACTTCTCTGTCGCCGTTGCGAAGGATATTCTTCTCCAATCAACATCCCTTTCAAGGAAAGAGATTTTGAACCAAGTCCAGAATGACATGACGGATATATCTAAGAACGAAGAAAATAAAATAGTGGAGAAATGGCAGACTGTTGGAGTTGATTGGTCTCTTGGGAGTAAGGTGTCAGGAGCGCCGGCTGTCTCACTAAAAATAGTGCCGACCCCGCTCATAGCTCAAGCCGGAGAAAAACTCTCCGTTCAAGCCGAGGTAGAAAACACGGGAAAGATACCTCTATATAGACTTAAGGCCGTTATAGAATCGGATAATCCGATCTTTAATGGAAAGGAATTCATATTCGGGAAGCTAAACCCGGGTGAGAAAAGGGAATCGAGTTTAACATTTGAAATCCCAAAGGGAATCCTCAAGAGGGAGGATATAATCACACTCAATTTTTCTGATGCCTATAAAACAGCCCTCCCACAATCTACCGTTAAAGCGCAAATAGGAGAGCTTCCAAGACCTGTGTTCGCTTATAACTACGAGATTATTGATGACGGAAGATCGGGATCATCCGGTAACGGAAACGGTATTCTTGAGGCTGGGGAAACCGTAGGGCTCCTCGTAAAAGTAAAAAACACAGGGAACGGGCTATCCGAAAAGGGCATTATAACGCTTAAGAACCTCTCGGGGGATTCGGTGTTTCTAAAAAAGGGGAGATACGAATTTAAAGACCTGCATCCGGGCGAGATAAAGGATGCCACATTTACATTTACTGTAAATAAGCCGATACCGGAAATCGAGATGGAGCTCGGAATCTTGGATGAGGTTTATAGAGAAGAACTCAGGGACAAAATCAGTATAACACGTAAAAACCGAGAGGTTGAAAAACAGGATGTTTTTAAAGAGCCCCCCTCCATAAGCATCTTTAATCCACCGCTTTCGACCGCATCGGAGGAAGTAGCTCTAAAAGGAACCGTAAAGGATAAAGACGGATTGGAAGTCGTTAGTGTGTTTGTGGGAGATGACAAATTAATGCTCCTCCCTTCATCATACGAAGAGATTCCCTTGTCTTTGAATTTAAAGCTCAATAAGGGATCAAATGTTATAACCATCCTGGCTAAAGACAAAAAAGGACTGACTTCCAAGGAAAGCGTTGTGGTAAGATTTGGTGAATGATTAAATTCATCATGGGTCGAGTCCTGAGCGGGGCTTTAGTTGTCTTAGTCGTAGCTACAATCACCTTTTTCCTGCTTAGACTTTTGCCCGGCGGCCCCTTCGATTCGGAAAAAAAAGTGCCTCCCGAGATTCGTAAGAATATTGAGGAAAAGTACAAGCTGGATGAACCGCTGTGGAAACAATATTTCATATACATAAGTGATTTAGCGCGCGGAGATTTTGGACCTTCGTATAAGTATATTGATCGGTCGGTAAGGGACATAATAAAGGAAACCCTTCCCGTTTCTCTAAAGCTAGGAACATTAAGTCTCTTGACGGCGATAGTATTCGGCACGGGGATAGGAATAGTTTCGGCAGCAAAGCCAAGGGGAGTCTTTGATATACTTGCGCTATCTTTCGCTACAGCGCTTGTGTCCGTTCCGAGTTTCGTTGTAGGCGCAGCCTTAATCTACGCATTTTCCGTAGAGCTAAATTGGTTTCCAGCCGCTCTCTGGGGTGATCCTGAGCATATGGTGCTACCCGCATTAACACTGGCGGCAGGACCCACAGCCTATCTTGCTCGTCTCACAAGAGCAAGCATGCTGGAGATATCGGAGGCTACATTTGTAAGAACGGCTCGGGCAAAGGGACTAACCGGGTTCAAGGTGCTCCTAAGGCACATCTTTAGAAACGCGCTTATACCCGTTGTCACAGTGCTGGGCCCAATTACAGCATTTTTAGTCACAGGATCATTCGTTGTAGAGCATATATTCTCAATCCCCGGCATGGGAAGGTTTTTTGTCTTTG
>JAKEHC010000066.1 GCA_022615255.1 Candidatus Dadabacteria bacterium
AAGGGCGGAAGGGGAGATTAGCGGGCATTTCCCACTTGCCTACCATCTTGGAATGAATAGCGGCTCACATGATGCTCCGACTTATCCAGGAGACATAATTCGGGCACTGTTTGCAGGTGGCAAAGAGGGTCCGCATGAAAAGATAAGGGCGAGGATTGAGGTAGCGGAAACGAAAGGGCTTGATGGAAGAGATGATATTGGAATCTTAACGACAAGCCTTATCGCAGAGAAATACGTAACCGATGGCGGCATGAAAGCGCTCGAATCTGCTAAGTTCGGGGGGATTGATCAGATATACGAAGAGAGCGGAAATAGGTTTCTTAAGGTGCTTACTCTGGAGCAGGTATTGGCTGTGCCTACTAGAAAAGCGTTTAAATAGCGAAAATTGTTAGCCACGGAGAATACACAGGAGGAATGTTAAAAGGATTTACAAAAATCTATTATCTCGTTCTACACTGTTGCAAAAAGTTTGATAATGGAATTCTAACACTAGAAAATGGAAAAATCTTTTGAAAAGGGAAAGAGCTATGGCTGTAAAAACCAAAAGACCGAAGGACCTTAAATACACTGTAAATATGGAAAGGCGCCGCCCCTTCGATGTTAAATGGTATGAAAAAGAGGACAGGACAAAGTGGGTATTGCCTAATATTCTAAGAGAAAGAGCGGAAAGGCTAGGTGACAAGCCCTTTTTACAATTTGGAAATAATCCACCCTTTAGTTTTTCTGAAACCAATCTCCTTGTTAATAGAATCGCCAATGGGCTTATACACCTTGGAGTTAAGAAGGGTGAAAAGGTCGCGGTCTATATGCCTAACTCTTCAGATTATGTTCTTACGTGGTTCGGGATTCTAAAGATGGGCGGGGTTATGGTTCCTATAAACACGGCGTACAAGATGGATTTCCTTCAATACATAATTGACAGCTCCGATTCAAAAGTGCTTTTTATTGCAGAGGAGTATCTGGATAGAATGCCCCCTATTGCGGATAGAATTCCTAATGTTGAAAAGGTTATCGTGTGGACAAGAACGGGGAAGGAAGAGTTTGACCCTCAGGGTTTTAATACAAAGCCCATGATCACATTTAGAGCTTTTTTAAACAGACAGAAAGAGGATGACCCAGATGTGAAAATAACCCATCTAGACCATGCTAGACTTATGTACACGTCTGGAACAACGGGAAGATCAAAGGGTGTTGTCAGGCCATGTCAGGCGGATTATCAAAGCGCGAAGAACTACTCAGAGATTATGGATATTTGGGAGGATGACATTTGCTTTACATGCCTTCCTCTCTTCCATTCAAATGCAATGGTGATGACTGTGTATCCTGCTCTAATAATGGGTGCAAGGGCAGTCATACAGGAGAAATACAGCGCTACCCAGTTCTGGAGGTGGATGAAGGATTACGGGGTAACAAAGTTCAACATGGTTGGTACTATGTCTTACTTTATGTGGAATACCCCGCCTGTGCCTGAGGAGAAAAAACATACAGTCAAATTAGTCCTCGGCTCTCCCGCTCCTCATGATATTATAGAGCCATTCATGGAAAGGTTTAATATAAAGTTTATGGAAGGCTACGGGCTTACAGAAATAGGGCAGGTTACATTCATGCGCCCTGGCGAGCCTTTCAGAGTAGGTTCATGTGGAAAGGAGTCGCCGGGTTATGAAATCAAGATCGTAGACCCTGAGACAGATGAAGAACTCCCAATGGGGCAGACTGGAGAAATAGTCGTACGTCCGAGAATCCCAAACATAATGCTTCATTACTATCACAAGATGCCTGAGAAATCGGTTCAGGACTTCCGAAACTTCTGGTTTCACACAGGCGATGCCGGGAGAATGGATAAAAAGGGGTACATATATTTTGTTGACAGAGTAAAGGATTATATCCGTCGTAGAGGTGAAAATATTAGCTCATTCGAAGTAGAAAGGATTGTTAACTCTCATCCCGCAGTTGCAGAGTCAGCGGCGGTAGGTGTAAAAGCTGAAACGGGCAGATATGCTGAAGATGAGGTTATGATTTTCGTTGTTAAAAATCAGGGGATGGACATTTCAGCTGAAGAGCTTTTAATATTCCTTGAGCCTAAAATGCCGCACTTTATGATCCCCCGTTTTATTCGGTTTGTAAGCTCATTCCCTAAAACCGGGACAGAAAGGGTGCAGAAGAACAAGCTGCGTGACGAAGGTATAACATCCGATACATGGGATAGAGATAAAACGGGGTATCAGGCAAAAAGGTAGGGGGCTTTTTTTAATTCTTTTTGTAATTACTTAAATCGTAAAAATCTTGTTCCATTATTTCTAGTCAGAAACCATCTCCTCGTGGTTAGGGAAGGAAGGCATTATTTTAATTTATTTTCTTAATTGTTGTGATTATTAAAAACTAGTCTTGAATTTAAATCAGTCATCCCGCTGATTAAAAGTTATTTTCAGGTATGCGGACGGACATTTCATATATCATCTTAAAACTCAGGTGTAAAGGGGTTTGACGGTAGTTAAAAAAAATAACGATGCGAGTTTCCTTTTTTGCCTTTGGATATAAAAGTCCAATAAAACATATTCTTTAACAAAACAAAAACCTTTTCTTTATTTTATCCATTACAGTATAATTATTTTCCAATTCTTCAATGAGGAAAACGTTCAAGGCTCTAAACTGAGTAGTGATTTGAGCTTTATAGATTTGTTGATATAGCATAAACGGAGATTCTAATGGATTACGGTTTCTTCACAATGCCTCTTCATTCGCCCGGATCGAGCGTGACTGACACACTTGACGAAGACATCGACCAGATTGTAGTTCTGGATAACCTAGGGTTTAGAGAGGCGTGGATTGGCGAGCACTTCACATCTTCATGGGAGAATATACCAGCCCCTGACCTGCTAATTGCAAAGGCAATTCCCATGACTAAAAACATAATACTGGGGATAGGTGTATCCTGTATGCCAAACCATAATCCATTCGTGCTAGCTCACAGGATCGCAATGCTAGACCACCTGGCCCACGGGCGCTTTTACTGGGGTGTAGGCTCTGGAAGCTTCCCTGGCGACTTTAAGGTATTTGGTATTAATCCAAAAACAGGCGAGCAAAGGGTGTTAACGCATGATTCAATTGACCTGATACTAAGACTATGGGAAGATCCTGAGCCAGGACTATACGAGAGCAAATATTGGCGGTTTTGGGTACCTGAGCCTCAAAATGATGTGGGGTTGAGGTTCCATTTAAAACCTTATCAAAAACCCCATCCGCCTATAGCTGTTGCAGGCATCTCGGAGGGCTCCGGAACATTAACTATCGCTGGTGAACGAGACTGGATCCCGATGAGCATTAATCTAGTAGCCAAGCAGATTCTAAGAAGCCACTGGAAGGCAGTTGAACAAGGCGCTCAAAAAGTAGGCAAGATTGCGGATCGTTCCAGATGGAGGGTAGCCAGGGATGTTTATGTTGGAGAAACAACAGAACAGGCGCGGCGTGAGGCGATAGAAGGTGCTTTAGGCAGGGACTTTAAGGAATATTTTTTCAAACTTGTGCCAAAGATCAGGGGTTCATTAGATATTTTTAAAACGGATCCAACTTTAACCGATTCAGATGTAACCCTGGAGTATATGGCTGATAATATGTGGATAGTGGGAAGCCCAGACGACGTAGCTCGTAAGATAAGAGAGTTGTATGAATACGTTGGGGGATTTGGTGTTCTTTTAGCGATGGGCCATGAGTGGCAACCGCGAGAAAGATGGATACGCTCTATGACCCTACTGGCAAATGAGGTTATGCCAAAACTTAAAGACCTAGGCTAATATATTCTTCGGATACTGAGCTATAATATATAGGTCTTACCTTCGTTAAATAACTACTCAAGGAGGAAATCCCATGAGTCGTTCACTGCTTTTCAAAAATCTTGCACACTCAATAAGGATTGCGCACTACTTGGAAGAAAACAATATTCCAACAAAGGAAGGGTTAGAGAATATTGCTGATTTAGAGCAGCGTCAAGCGAAGCGTCGTGCCAGTAGACGGGATTTCCTTGCCGATGTGGGAAAACTAGCGGTTGCCGGTGCAGTCGGGTCAATAGCTTGGCCACTAAGACATATATCAGCGGCTCCTAAATCAGGTTCCGATGTTAGTGTTGGTATAGTAGGGGCTGGGCTTGCAGGACTTGCCTGCGGTGACGAATTAAGGAAGAACGGTATCAATGCGACACTATACGATGCGAGCAACCGTGTCGGTGGTCGCTGCTTCTCGCTCCGGAACTTCTTTTTAGGTCAGGTTGCGGAGCGCGGGGGCGAATTCATAGACAACCTGCATAAAACAATGCTCGGTTATGCACAGGAATTCAACCTTAAGCTTGAGGATGTAGAGAAAGAACCACCCGGAGAAGTCTTTTACTTCTTCAAGGGACAACATTTTCCGGAGTCTGTAATTGTTGACGAATACCGTGCCCTTGTAGCTTTAATGCATGACGATCTCCGTACGCTTACTCCTCCGACTGCCGATAACCATACAGATGCTGATGTCTTGCTGGACTTTACTAGCCTCCAGGATTACCTGGATACACGAGGAGCCGGAGACATAATCAAGGCTGCTGTCAAAGCAGCTTACATCGCTGAATACGGTCTTGAGATCGAGGAGCAGAGCTGTCTTAATTTTCTTCTCTTCATCCATGTTGATAAGCGGTCAAAATTTCGTCCCTTTGGTGTTTTTAGTGACGAACGGTATCACATCATTGGGGGTAATGATCAGATCGTCGAGGGCCTCCGCTCCAGGCTACAGAATCAAACCCAGCTTGCGATGAAGCTCGTCAGAGCACGAAAGACCTCTACGGGTCGAGTTGAACTCACCTTTAAGGATGGCTCAAGGACAATAATCGCAACCCATGACGCCGTTGTATTTGCAATTCCTTTCTCAACCCTTCGTGAGGTGGAGCTTGATTCAAGCCTTGGGTTACCATCTTGGAAAATTCTCGCAATTAACGAACTTAGATATGGGACAAACGCAAAGACGATGATTGGATTTAATAGCCGCCCCTGGATAGCTCAGGGGAGTAAGGGGTCATCTTACTCTGACCTTACTAACCACCAGAATACTTGGGAGACAAACCCTACAAAGGCTGGAGATACACATGCAGTGTTGACTGATTACTCGGGCGGAAATCGTGGCGCAATCTTGAATCCAAACAAGGTACAGACTGAAGTGAAGCTTTTCCTAACCGATCTTGATCTCGTCTATGCTGGGGCGTTTAACGCTGCCTTCCGTGATGAGAATGGAAAGTTTAAGGCTCACCTTGAGCATTGGCCCTCAAACCCATTCACTAAGGGAAGCTACACATGTAACCACCCTGGGTATTTTACGACGATTGCAGATAACGAGGCAAAACCTATTGGAAATCTCTTTTTCGCAGGCGAACACACGAGTTCATTCTATGAATCGCAGGGCTTTATGGAAGGGGCTGTACTCTCAGGCATCAGAGCGGCACAGGAGATTCTCCAGGATATCAAGGTCGGTGTGTTAGGGTAACTACAACCCAGATGCAGGCAACCGATAGAAGCAATCTTTCTACGTGACGAAAGTCTTCAATAATAAAGTCAGACTAAATACGATCACCTAACCTCAAAGTAAATTTTACCAAGGCTTCCATAGTCAGCTATATATTTTCCTTCTCTCCCGGGAACCATCTTTCCAATAACGCCTGTAATAAGAATATCGCCAGGCTTTATCTTCCAATTCTGCTTTGTTACGGCATTTACAAGCCATAGTGCAGTTCTCCACTGATCTCCAAGGGCATCGGAGCCTTTGCCTTGATTAACTACCTGTCCGTTTAGTGAAAGTGTAACTGTGATGTTGTCGAGATCTGGACTCTTCGCATTGCTATCATTTCCCACGATAAATTGACCTGATGAGATGTTAGCTGAAATAATGTCAACTGCTTTGAGCTTTTTCATATCAGTAAAGGCCAGGTCCGGGAGCTCAATGATGGGCATGACTGCTTTAATGCTGTTATAAAGCTCAGGGATGTCTTTAAGCGGATGTGTTATCGCTTTTCCGATGAGAAAACCAATTTCAGTCTCAATCATTGGCACTTTAAACATAGATTTGTCAATTATGGGAGAGCCTAGCTTCTCTCCAGATTTGAAGAGCAAGCCGGCTACTGGAAATTTCACACCAAACCTTCCTTGGATTTCCGGAGAGGTGAGTCCTGCCTTAAAGCCTGCTATTTCATCATTAGCAAGCCTTTTTTGTACATAGGCTTTCTGCACACTGTAGGCGGTTTCCACATCAAGCTCTGGGTATAGGGTAGAAAGCAAAGGGATTGGCTGGTTTTCTCTATTGGCTTTTATCAACAGATCAGCTAGGTTGGATATGTTTAATCCACTAGCTAATGCGATGGATGCCCATAGTATAATCCATAGGAATGAAATCCTTTTTCTTGTCATAGATATTAACCTCTGTTTGTTACTTATATCTTCTTTTACTCTTCTTCCTATTAATAACTGAGAAAATGAACTCTCACAGAGTGATTTTGAATTATAGCGCTTGTTA
>JAKEHC010000067.1 GCA_022615255.1 Candidatus Dadabacteria bacterium
CTGAGAAAATAATCGAGCGTTCTAATTTTTATAAAATTCCCCACCTCGAGCAAGATAAATTCATTGTCGTCATTTTTCCCAATCCTTCTTCCGCATGAATATCCGAGGTTATTATCATTAGAGACAACGATATGAGTCGAATCGTATCTATCCACGCTCTCAGGCGTTTCAAACGGGAATGTGAATTTAGAACCCTTACCTCTTAGTTGTGAAAGACCATCTGGATCATCAATGTCTAGAAGGTCGATATACGCAATTTTCTTGACAAATCCGTCTTTCCCTACATTACCTAGATCGATTTTGTACACACGCTTTAATTTTGCAGGATTATCAAAGCACTCATTTGCTTTCTTTCCATCACAAGCCATAGAGGCATCGCCCTCACCGCCGTCCCGTTCTATAACTAATCCTATTTTGTCGCTAATAAGATTAAAATCAGTAACGGAGTGATCGCTATCTTCAAGAATATATTTAAATGAACGCCCGAAGGTGCGTTTCTTTGTGTCAAACTCAAAAATCCGAACGTAGCTTTTTCCATCGTGGCTTTCAAAGGATTTTGTTTCTTCATTCCACACAGGTGCCTCTAGCATGGGATATAGATACCTGCCGTCGGGAGAGACCGCCATACTTTCAAAACCACGAGACCTTTGAACATCGAAAGTCATCTCACCTGGACTTGATGGAGGCTGTATTGTGTAATGTTGGGGGGACTTGAGAGTTCTATCAGCAAAATTTAATTCCCAGAATCCGGTTAGCTTTCCATTTAAATCAGCGCGAACGATGTATGGACCAAACTCGTCGCCTATATAAACAGTATTCCCCACCACCTGTATGGACTCGGGATCAAGGTCAGCGCCGGTCAGATAACGCTTCTTTGTTGCCTCGTTAGCAATGCGAAATGGCAGAATCTCTTCAGGATCATGCAAGAAACTTGTTTTTAAGACTATTACCTCGCCTCTTTTCCAATCAAACTTAATATGATGGAACATAAGCATAGCATCCGGTGAATTATGGGCGGAACCATATCCGTTGTCGTAAATTGCGAGTGCAGTTCCATCTTTTAAAACCTTGATTCCTGAAAAACCCTGCAATGGTTGCCCTTGCATTGGCAAATTAATATCTGTTACACGGGGTCTACCCCGATCCCTTCCTGATATTTCTCCTAACTTGTCCCGTCTTTTCTTGTCAGGATGAGTGTATTTACCAGAGACATTTAAATATTCTGGAGCATCGTCTGGGAGTTTCACAGTGGAGTTGGCAGGAATAACAGCGTAACCCGTCAGTATAGCTTGAAACCTCTCCACACCCGATGCGAGAAATGTAAAAAAAAGAAATCCTAACAGGGCAATTAGAAGAAACGATTGTAAGATCAATTTTGGAGATAATCTCCTGGTATCTTTGAATTTTGATTTACCAAGCTAACATAACAAGATTAAAAAACAATGCCTTACTTGATTAGGGCATGGTTAAAGAACCTTGGTTGTAATAAGAGAATTGTGAAAACGGGGAAAGCGTTCCCTTTATCATTTGGTCTATGTCGTTCGGAAGCCTGTGGACTTCCGTGCGGTACCATAACTTCTATCTCAATTGCATCCTATTGCCCGACTCTCGCACTCTTTGTCTGAAAACGCCATTGCGCAGAGCTTCATGAAATAAGTGCACATACTATGGTTCTTCTCGATAATATCGATATTTGGCGTTCCGTTGCTCGTGCCCGTAATATAATCGGAAAGGGCCTCGAGCAGCTGAAGCAGGTCACACGAGAGGATGGGTAACGGCGGGGGGATGACGCCGAACGTTATCGCGGCATGGTCGAGCACATGCTCGTACATGAAGAGCTGGCAGTCAATCCCCTGAGGGGGCAGAAACGGAATGACGTCGTTGGTGTTCACTATGCGCCAGCTAGTGTGCCTGCCTTCTGAGACGAGGGAATCATAAAGTTTGACGAACTCGTCGTTGCCCACAGCGGGGCTGGCGAAGTTGTACAGGACAACGCTCTTGATGGATGTGTTCTCAGAAAGGTCTGGGAAAGCGAGTACCGAGAGCGCTGCCCCGAGACTGTGCCCAGTGATATAAAGCGAGTTATATTCATCCGTATCGACAAGCTGGTTCACCGTGTCGAGTATCGGCTCTCTAACCGGGTGCTTATCGCTTCCTTCGTAGGTTTCGGTAAAACCTGATGCCGTTTTGCCCCCGTTGGCGACATATTTGTAGCTGTCCTGCGTGATTAGTATGTCCTCGGATATATCGGTTACGTTAGCAGTTCCTCTGAAGGAGAGATAGATTGCGTCACCTTTTGTAGCTATGAAAGCTATCGGAACCACTTCGCTGTCGTCCTTGCACGGGGTGTCCAAGACACTCACTTCTGAAAATATGACTTCTTCGAGCTTAAATGCGGCGGGCACGGTTATCGAATCCTTACCACCGTTTATGCATTGAAGTCTCTGCTCATAGGCAACGAGGCTCAACTCGGCGAGATCGACCGCGATATCCAATTCGAAGTCCTCTGCTGAATTGGTTTCTTCAGGCAAGTCGATGCGGTTATTGTCATCTTCGTTACATCCACCCATGTATATAAAAGAAAGGATCAAAACAAAAGAAAATTTAAATATATAAAGGTTCTTCATAAACATCCTCCATTTGTTTTTATAATTCACGGCATTAGACGTTCCACGGACTAGTATATAATGGAATTGTCTAATGCTGAAACATTCTACCTCACAATTTTCGGCGTCCAGAATTTTACGAATTTTTGGACAGGCAAAAGTTCCCCGGAAGAAGCATTGTCTTAGACGTAAGTCACGATCATTGTTTAGACCTTCGTATTTTTTTAAACAGTTTAATATTTTTCATCAAACTTAACTGGATAGAATCTGTGGTTCTTGACTCCAAATTCCTGATAATTTATTATAAAATTTAGTTCTTCCTAATCCTCTAAAAGATCGAGGTAGCCATGGCAAACATTCCAGCGGATTATAAACCCCAGATTTCTCCGGACGAGTATGTATCAGGCATAACGGATAAGCCCGAGGACCAGATACAGGTCGGCATATTATTTGTCGGTGCAGGACCCGGCAGCCTTGCAGGTGCGATAAGGCTTGCACAACTCTTAGAGAACGAGCCGGAATTAATGGCTTCTCTCGGAGAAATACCGATAGCCATCATGGAAAAGGGCAAGTACCCGGGTGCGCATCTCGTTTCGGGAGCCGTGATAAATCCGGTTGCCTTCAGGAAGCTCTTTCCCAAGCTTCCCAAGTATGAATTCCCATTTTTCAATCCGGTTGACAAGGAAACGGTATATTTCCTGACCTCGGGTAGCGCTATTCCATTTCCGAAGCCGCCTCCAACTATGAGAAACCACGGAAATTACTCCGCATCTATAAGCAAGGTGGGAGCATGGCTTGCCGAGAAGGCAGAGGGGATGGGGGTTCTGATTTTGAACGAGACATCAGGCATGAAAATCCTCGTGGAGAATGGCGTGGTAAAGGGAGTCAGAACCGGCGACAAGGGGCTTGATAGAGAGGGCAATCCTATGGGTAGCTACCAGCCCGGCTCGGACGTTACGGCAAAGGCAACAGTCCTTGGCGAGGGGACGCAGGGTCATCTCACGCATGCCCTTGTTGAGCATTTTAAGATTACGAGACAGAATCCCCAGGTCTATGCATTGGGTGTAAAGGAGATCTGGGAGGTCCCTAAGCCCCTCGATAGGGTCATACATACTATGGGCTGGCCCCTCCGCATGGGAAGGAAGTATAGAGAGTTCGGGGGCACATTCGCCTACCCTATGGGAGATAATATGCTATGCCTTGGGCTTGTAGTTGGGCTAGACTATACCGACGCAACTCTTTCCGTTCATGATTTGTTACAGGAGATAAAAAACCACCCTCTTTTTAGAAAGATACTGGATGGTGGAAAACGGATAGACCAGGGCTGGGGGGCAAAGACAATCCCGGAGGGGGGTTTCTATTCCATTCCCGACCGTTTAAGCGTTCCGGGAGCGGTTATGATTGGTGATTGCGCAGGTTTTGTAAACGTCCCGTCGCTTAAGGGCATTCATTACGCCATGTGGTCTGGGATCCTGGCGGCGGATGCGATATTCGATGCTTTAAAAGCCGGTAAGGACCCGGGAGCGCCCGGAGCGCTCTTCGGCTACGACAAAGCCGTAAGAAAGAGCTTTATATGGAAGGACCTCTATGAGGTCAGAAACATGCGGCAGGCTTTCAAATATGGGTTCATGCCGGGCTCGATACTGGCTTCCTTAATGACCGCGACTAAAGGCATCTTTCCTGGCGAGAGGTTTACTACAGAGCACGACAGCGAGCATGAGATGTTCATAGGGGATCGTAACAAGTCATATCCTAAGGCTGACAATAAATACATCTTTGACAAGCTCACCAGTGTTTATGCAAGCGGGAACCGCACCCGTGACAATCAGCCAAGCCATCTCCGCCTTAGAACAGATGTGCCTGAGGTTATAGGGACTACCTGGGTAAATATGTGTCCCGCACAGGTGTATGAATGGGTTGAGAAGGATGGGCATAAGCACCTTGAGGTAAACCCTACAAACTGCATCCACTGCGGGGCAATCTCCGCCAAGGGGGGTCGCTTAACCCCGCCCGAGGGCGGCGGGGGTCCGGAGTATACGGAGACATAAACCCTTTCTCAAACGGCGTATGGACATCCGGCTCATAATTCTGTAAGAGCAGCATCCCTTCGCTGAACTCAG
>JAKEHC010000068.1 GCA_022615255.1 Candidatus Dadabacteria bacterium
CCGCTTTTTAGAATTTTAGGTTTATAGATAAATTCTATTTTTTATCCGCTTGCTTGACATAGAATCAGCTTATTTTATTATGCTGTTCTAGACAAGCTCCTTTTTTTAATATCTATACTCTCGAGCATTTTGTCAGTAAAGTGTTTCATTTCAATTCATTTCAGTTCATTTAGCACATGGGAACATGCGAAGAAAATTGCGCAAAAAAGGGGACATGATCCCTTTCCCGCCTCAATTTTAATGTCCGTATTGAATCGAGAAGAAAGTTTATGTTATTTTACTTAAATTGAATAACGAAGCAAACGATTAACGCAGGTACAAAGAAAAAAAATGAATCTATTTTAATTTAAGGAGTAATGCTAATGGCTACTATACCTCTTAAAGAAGTAGACAGGGTGGAGATTCTCACAATATTGGATAACTCGATTGATATACTCCTTCCAAGCACAGATCGGGTCAAACGCCTGCCACTAACTCAGGATGCTCTCGAACGTGAGACCCTTGTCGCCGAGCATGGATTTTCTACGCTGGTTGTCGTTTCGAGCGGCAATACATCCGAATCTCTTCTTTTTGATGCGGGATTGAGTAAAAACGGGCTTATTCATAATATGGATGTGCTGGAGATAAATCCCAAGGAGCTACGCACAATTGTGCTTAGCCATGGGCATACCGACCATACACAAGGGCTTATAGGCATGATAAAAAGGCTGGGTAAGCGCAAGATGCCGCTTCTCATTCACCCCGATGCGTTCCTCAAGCGGAAGGTGGTATTTCCGGATGGCCATGAGCTTGGCCTTCCTCCGCCGGACCGGAGCTTACTTATGCAGGAGGGCATTGAGCTTATGGAGGAGAGCGGTCCTTCGTATTTACTGGACGGTTTGGTGCTTGTTACAGGCCAGATACATCGTTCAACTCCCTTCGAGCAAGGCTTTCCCATCCACTATGCTTATATAGGTGATAAGTGGCAGCAGGACCCTTTGATACATGATGACCAAGCCGTTGTGCTTAACGTTAAGAATAGGGGATTAGTGATATTGACTGGCTGCGGACATGCGGGGGTGATTAATACTATCCGCCACGCTCAGGAACTCACCGGTATTCAGAAGATTTATGCAATTATAGGGGGATTTCACCTTAGCGGGAGGTTGTTTGAACCTATTATTGAGCCTACTATTGCTGTGCTCAAAGGATTCAACCCAGCGATGGTCGTTCCAGCACACTGTACTGGTTGGAAGGCGTCCCACGCCTTGTCTCGTGAGTTACCTGAGGCGTTTGTGCCCAACAGCGTGGGCACCCGTTTTGTGCTTTAAGATGGGTCAGATTGATAGGTCTCTTTATCTATCAAACAATTGTAGCTGTTTGATCTGGACCTTTGAGTCAGTTATTTCTACCGGGTAATTACCCGTAAAGCAGGCATCGCAAAATGCCTCATTCCCCTCCATTCCCTTATAGCTCTCTACAGCTTTCATAACCCCTTCAAGGCTCAGATACCCAAGGGAGTCAGAGGTTAGATATTTATTAATCTCCTCCACATCTAGTGAGGAGGCGATGAGCTCCTCTCTGATCGGCGTGTCAACCCCATAGTAGCAGGAAAAGCACATAGGAGGTGAGCTTATTCTCATATGCACCTCCTTTGCCCCTGCGGCTCGAATCATCTTAACTATCTTCCTGCTTGTCGTGCCTCTTACGATAGAATCATCAACTATTACCACTCGCTTGTCTAAAAGCACATCCCTTATCGCATTTAACTTCAGCTTTACTCCAAAGTTTCTGATGGATTGCTGGGGCTCTATAAACGTTCTTCCGATATAGTGGTTTCTTAATAGTCCGAGCTCCAGTGGAAGGCCGGATTCCTCCGAATACCCTATAGCCGATGGGACGCCTGAGTCGGGAACAGCTACAACAATATCTGCGTCAGCAGGTTGCTCGCGTGCAAGCTGCTTGCCGAGTTCTTTCCTGACCTGATAGACGTTCCTTCCAAACATAAAGCTATCCGGTCTAGCAAAGTAGATAAACTCGAAAACACAGTGTGCGCGCTTTGCTTCAGGAAAGGGTTTAAATGATTCAACACCCCTCGGGCTTACGACTAATATCTCACCGGGCTCTATTTCCTTAATAAACTCAGCCTCAATCAGATCAAATGCGCAAGTTTCAGAGGCCACGACTACTGCATCGTCTAGCTTTCCCATAGCGAGCGGTCTGAATCCAAAGGGATCCCTTGTTGCGATCATGAATTCGGGTGAAAGGAATAGAAGGGAATAGGCTCCTTTGCATTTCATAAGTGCTTCGATAATTCTCTTTATAAGACTCTCCTCTTTTGACCTTGCGATGAGATGTACAACTACCTCGGTATCGGTTGAGGATTGAAATATTGCACCGTTCTGCTCAAGCTCTTCTTTGAGTGTTAATGCGTTTGTTAGGTTTCCGTTATGTGCGATTGCTAACTCGGTACGAGCATATGTAACGACTATAGGTTGCGAGTTTTTAAGGTGGCTTGAGCCTGTAGTTGAGTATCTTACATGGCCTATTGCATTTCTTCCGGGGAGCTTTATGAGAACATCTTCAGTAAATATATCGTTTACAAGCCCCATTTCCCGATGCGTAAAGAGATGGGTACCGTTTGACGTAACTATTCCGGCGCTTTCCTGTCCACGGTGTTGAAGGGCGTGAAGTCCTAGATAGGTGAGGTTTGCAGCCTCAGCGTGTCCATAAATCCCAAAAACTCCGCACTCTTCCTTGAGTTTAGGCATAGTTTTGTAACATATTCTCAAACCCAAAAGCCCAGGCTTCATATGCTTTTGAAATTTGTATATCTATTAAACCAGCAATAACTAGGCTATCTCCTTTTACTTCACCAATTACTTCCATAGGTACCCCGTATTTTGAGGTTATGTTCTCTAGTACACGAATGTTCTTAGTATCCAAGGTGACTATGACTCTCGACTGTGACTCTCCAAATAGAAGAGAATCCTCTTTTATTTTACCATATAATGACTTTATCTTCACCCCAATTTGACCGCGTAGAGTAAAGCATGATTCGGCAATAGAGACTGCTAATCCTCCTTCAGATAAATCGTGTGCTGAGTTTAATATTCCCAATTCACTCCCTTCGATCAGGGTGTTTATAAGCCCAATTTCATCCATTATATCGACCTCAGGAAGTGGGCCGGAAACCAACCCATGAATTAGTTTTAGATACTCGCTTCCGCCTAGCTCCTCTTTATTTTCTCCGAGAAGGACTACTATATCGCCTTCCTTCTTAAACCATTGAGTGACGTGTTTTTTTTGGTTCTCTATAAGTCCTACCATCGCGACAGTAGGGGTTGGATATATAGCTTTATTCTCGGTCTCGTTGTAAAAACTTACGTTACCGCTCACAATAGGTGTTCCTATTTGCCTTGCTGCATCTGCCATCCCTTCTACCGATCTCTTAAACTGCCACATGATCTCAGGCTTTTCAGGGTTTCCGAAATTTAGGCAGTCTGTTATAGCGAGGGGCTTTGCACCAGAGCAAGCTAGGTTTCGAGCGCTTTCTGCTACGGCAATCATTGATCCCATATATGGGTCAAGATAGCAGTACCTAGAGTTACAGTTTGTTGTGAGTGCTAATGCCTTCTCTGTTCCCTTGATTCTTATAACGGCTGAATCAGAGCCGGGCGCTACTATAGTGTTAGTCCTAACCATATGGTCATACTGCTCATAAATCCATTTTTTATTTGAGAGGTTAGGGGAGGAAAGAAGCATTAGAAGGGCGGGGTTGAAGTCACTCGGCATCGGGATATTTGTTAAATTGAGTTTGTTTACTTTTCCTAAATACGCAGGCTTTCTATATGGTCTTCTATAAACTGGGGCTTCTTCTGTGATAGGTTTAATAGGAAGATCAACGACTATTTTACCATTTTCAGCTACTTTTATCTTATGACTATTTGTAACCTCTCCAATTACAGCAAAATCGAGCGCCCATTTTCTGAATATTCTTTCAGCAATTTCCTCCCTGCCTTTTTTAACAACGAGAAGCATTCTCTCCTGAGATTCGGAAAGCATTGCCTCATAAGGTGTCATACCAGTCTCTCGCCTCGGTACTTTATCTATATGAAGGGTAATTCCCGTTCCTCCACGACCTGCCATCTCTACAGAAGAGGATGTAAGCCCCGCCGCGCCCATATCCTGTATTCCAACTACGCCCCCTGTTTTAAAAAGCTCTAGGCAGGCTTCCAGAAGAAGCTTTTCTGTGAATGGATCTCCTACCTGTACGGCAGGTCTTTTTCCCTCTGCCTCATTGGTGAATGTTTCCGACGCCATTACTGCGCCGTGTATTCCGTCTCTTCCTGTTTTTGACCCTACGTATATGACCGGGTTTCCTGCACCGCTTGCAAGGCCCCTGAATACTTCATTCCGCTTAGTTACTCCGAGGGCGAAAACATTCACGAGCGGGTTTCCGTTATAACACTCTTCAAAATAAACCTCCCCGCCAACAGTTGGTATGCCAATGCAGTTTCCATACCCTGCGATTCCTGAAACTACACCTTCAACCAGATATTTTGTCTTTGGAAGCTTCGGATCGCCGAATCTTAGGGAGTCAAGAAGGGCGATAGGTCTTGCACCCATGGTAAAGATGTCTCTTAAAATACCGCCGACGCCTGTCGCCGCTCCCTGGTATGGCTCGATAAAGGAGGGATGATTATGGCTTTCCATCTTAAAAGCGACGAAGATGTCATCTCCAATGTCTACTATACCAGCATTTTCCCCGGGTCCTTGAACTACCCTTTCTCCCTTGGTTGGCAGTTTTTTAAGGTGTATTTTGGAGCTCTTGTATGAGCAGTGCTCAGACCACATGGCGGAAAAGATGCCAATCTCAGTATGGTTTGGCTCTCTCCCTATGGTCTCCACTATCTTTTTATACTCGTCCTCTTTAAGCCCATGGTTTAGGGCGAATTTTAGATTATTCATCATTCTTATCTTAAAAATATACCTGTTAAATAAATAGGAGTGTATGATTACGCTGGATAGCTTCCCTAGCGAAATCGTGAACTCTTTTTTGTATAGTTTTCTATTTTTTCTTCTTTTGACTTGAGATTAGATTTATCGTATTTTAGGTGCGATAACCGGGTTAAGCAATGATTCGCATTATAAGTTATCTTTTCAGAAATCATATTGCTTTTTTGCAGGCTATTTAATAAGGGCATTAGTCATCTGACGGAGTAAAATTCATTAAG
>JAKEHC010000069.1 GCA_022615255.1 Candidatus Dadabacteria bacterium
AGCCTTAGCTTCAAAACATGTGTTAAAACATCCATAACTCATCCCAAACAATTGATTTTTCAATCATTGCTTTAAATAATTCATTCATCCAATCAAATTCCATTGACTTCATCTATTAAATCATATTAAGATAGCAGATATTAGAGTTAACTCATCTTATTAATGGGAGGTGGAGATATCATGAAAAATCATATTTGCATCATAGTAATATCCCTGATAGCTATAAGTTACCTAGCTATCCGTCCTAACGAAGCCGAAGCCGGAACCTTATTTCCATGTGGGCAGGAGGGTGATTTTTGTTGTCTATTTGGCGATAAATGTGCGGAAGGTTTAGCGTGCATAGATTTCATCTGCGAGCCGACACACCTAACTCCTGCGAAGGATTTTCCGGAACGCTGGGTACGCTATGCGACGCATTCTGTGGAGAGAAGCTAGATTGTGAGGGCGAGATACCACACAAGCAATTTCTCCGGCGTTTGCTCTGTAACTTCATCGAAAAAACTTTCATAGCCAAGGTCGGCACCGAGCCGCCATGCGACCCGTGTGCTGAATTAGCAGCAATAGCTGAATGCCCGTGCGACTACTTCCAGGTTCCCATGACCTCAGATTGCTGGGGCGGGTGCCACGATTGCGCCGGCGAACCTGTACCCTTCATTCCATGCAACACTCCGGCTTGCTGACCAGTCGACGCGTGCCTGTTAGCCCCGAACTCGGCAGAACACCGGCACGGGATCTTTGCCACCAGTATCAGCGTAGGTGCCACCAGGCGCGATTGCATAATCGATACGGGAGACCTGAGCCCCTGCCCTGCAGTAACCAAGGGAGCGGTGGACATTAACGAGGCCCAGTTTGCAACTTGCCTTTGCAGATTGGCTCAGTACGCCAATGAGCTACATCCAATCGTCAGTGTCACCGATACCGGGCCGCCGTTCAGTTGCGAGCCGCCTCCGCCTTGATATTCCGGGTCGGTACATTCGCAGGTTAGACCCGAATGCACCCACCTGCACCACCGATTAACGTACAACCCAAGCCGGCGGGAGGAGATTCCTCCTTCCGGCTCCTGCTCATAAAGCCGGGCGGCACGTTCCATGAAATTCCCGACAGTCTTCATTGCCAGGGAAAGACCCGCAGGGCTTATATGATAGCCAAGGAAGCGCCACTCTGTGAGCCGATAATGGCTCACGGCTCAGGATGAACGGTTTTCCAACTCTGCCGATTGAGTTGGAAAGGGGAGAGGACCAAATCCACCCTGACCCTCCTTTTCAAAAGGAGGGGATCAGAATGAGGGCGGGGTCACCCCGCCCCTACAGTTTGACCATCATTATGTACAGATCCTTCGTCCTTCGACCCTTCGATGGTTCGACAGGCTCACCACTCAGAGCTCAGGATGAACGGATTATTTGACCCACCGGCAAGACTGGAAACGTGAGATAAGACCCATGGGATATAACAATACAAAATTATCCTATGGGTTAAATTTAAAAGTATCTCACAAACTAAAGTAGAAAATATCTCACGTATCTGGTGGGCTACCCAAAAATCCCCCTGGATCCCCCTTTACAAAGGGGGAAAATTTTCCATCCCCACGCTCCAACCGGGAAACCTACCAGTCCCCCCTCCTTAGCTCAAACGAGGGCTTGGGTGCCACACTTCGACTCGCTCAGTGTGAACGGTTTTGTTTATCCCGTTCATCCTGAACAAATTGATTTTACCTTCAAGTACTATCTTGGTCTTGGTTTTAGAATCCCATCTTCTTCCTTTCATTGCTCCCTCTCTTGCATTTCTGAAAATTTACTAGCTTAAATGTACTAGTATCTTAATGGGGAACATCATATATCTTATATCCTATTATTAGTGACGCTTTACAACGATTCATTAAACGTATATCTTTAAATGAGATAGATCTATAAAAGAGGGGTGAGTTTAGAATGTCTGGTCATTCAAAATGGTCAAACATAAAACACAGAAAGGCGGCAGTGGATGCCAAACGTGGAAAGATATTTACAAAGATTATAAGGGAACTCACCATAGCTGCGAGGCTCGGAGGTGATCCGAATATCAATTCACGATTACGCATGGCAATAGCCGCAGCTAAGGGTCAAAACATGCCCAAGGACACAATAGAGCGTGCTATAAAGCGCGGTACCGGTGAAATAGGCGGAGAAGAGCTTCATGAGATTGTTTATGAAGGATATGGTCCGGGAGGCAGCGCCGTACTTGTTCAGGTGCTTACAGACAATAAAAATCGTACTGTGTCTGAGATCAGAAGAATATTTACAAAATACGGCGGAAACCTTGGGGAAAGCGGATGCGTTGGCTGGATATTTGAAAAAAGGGGAAGAATAGCCTTTGAGAAAGGAAGCGTTGACGAGGACAAGCTATTTGAAATTGCACTCGAAGCTGGAGCAGACGATGTAAGAACGGAAGAAAGCGAGCTTGTTGTCGTTACATCAACGGACGCTTTTGAATCTGTAAAGGGGGCAATAGAGGAAGCCGGGCTTAAATTCACTTCGGCTGAAATCACGATGATTCCAAAAAATAGCATCAGGATTGAAGGAAGAGAAGCCGAGCAGATGCTCCGTCTTATGGAAAGCCTTGAAGATAGCGATGACGTTCAGAGCGTCTACTCAAATTTTGATATTGCTGAAGAGCTCATGCAGGCTCTTGGATAGGTTTAATGAGGGTTATCGGAGTCGACCCTGGCTCACGGATCTGCGGTTATGGGGTGTTGGAAACCAGAAATGGAGAGCTAGTACATATAGAAAGTGGCTGTATTTCCCCGCCTAATAAGTTTTCCCTTCCATTGCGATTAAAAATAATATTTGAAGGTCTTAGAGAAGTAATAGATCGCTCATCACCGGATGTAATGTCTATTGAAGACGTTTTCTTCTCAAAAAATTCAAGGAGTGCTTTAAAGCTTGGCGAAGCTAGGGGCGTCGCCCTTCTTGCCGCTACCATTTCTGGAATTCCGGTGCATGAGTACGCTCCTGCAGAGGTAAAACTTGCGCTTACAGGACAGGGTAGGGCTAACAAGATCGAGGTACAAAAAATGATTTCTCTGATACTTGGAGTCACTGAATGGGATACAAAAGACTCATCGGACGCCGTGGCTATTGCGCTATGCCATATAAACACATCTCAAATAAATGAGCGATTTGGAAGAGGGGTGATTAAACCTAGAAAGAGGAGGCGTCGCTGGACTAAGGATGATATCTCTTCTTCGAGGTAAAATCGCCGAAAAATCCCTGGGGAAAATAGTGGTAGATATTCACGGAGTCGGATACGGTGTTACCGTTCCACTCTCTACATACTACCGTCTTCCTGAACGTGGAAGTGAGACAGAGCTTAAAATCTATACACATATGAAGGAAGACGGGATTGAGCTTTTCGGCTTTACCACTGAGGATGAGAGAAGGGTTTTTATATTGCTTCTAGGCGTCGCAGGCGTGGGACCGAGGTTGGCTACAAACATCCTATCAAGCATAATACCCGGAGAGCTTGTATCGGCTATCTCTTCAGGCGACCTTGCAAAGAAAAAGATTCCCGGCATAGGGCCCAAGCTCGCATCAAGGCTTATTACCGAGCTAAAGGACAAGGTCTCAGAGATAGAACCTTCTGCCGATGTCGGTAAAAGAACGGAAGTTTTAGAAGATGTAATCTCCGCGCTAATTAACCTAGGCTATAAAAGGAATGAAATTGATGAGCGAATATCCCAGATTGAGGAAGTTACTTCAAAAGAGAAAGATATAGAGAAAGCCTTAAAAGAATCGCTCAAGATTATGAGAAGGGTTTAAGTAGACCGAAGCTTATTGAAAATTAATGACTTATGTAGAGACATGCCATGGCATGTCTCTACCTCATAACTAAGTTTTTTTAAAATGGTATTATTTAAACGAAAATGGTAGAAAGGGTATTAGCACCAAAACTCCAGGAAGGTGACACATTATTTGAGTCTAATCTTAGGCCATTTAATCTGAAAGACTTTCTTGGTCAAACAAAGGCTAAAGAAAAGGTAGGGATTTTTATTGAAGCCGCAAGAAAAAGGAAGGAGGCGCTTGACCATGTTCTTCTTTATGGTCCCCCAGGGCTTGGAAAAACTACTCTAGCCCATATTTTTGCAAATGAACTGGGTGTAAAGATACATGCTACGTCCGGTCCGGTCATTGAAAGAATCGCCGACTTAGCCTCGATACTTACACATCTTAATGATGGAGACGTCTTCTTCATAGACGAAATACACAGACTCAATCGGGTTGTCGAGGAATATCTTTACTCAGCGATGGAGGATTATAAGATTGACCTTATGATTGGAGAGGGTCCTACGGCAAAGCCTATGAAGATTAAATTACACAGGTTTACCCTGATAGGCGCTACGACAAGAACGGGATTAATTACTTCCCCATTAAGGTCGCGATTCGGTGTGGATCTAAGGCTTGATTACTATACACCTCAGGAGATTGAGAGAATAATAAATAGGTCTGCCAGTATCATAAAGATAAAAATCACGGACGATGGGGCGCATGAGATTTCCTACCGCTCAAGAGGAACCCCACGGATTGCAAACCGCCTTCTCAGAAGGGTAAGGGATTTTGCTGAGGTTAGAGCGGACGGGATTATCAATTTGGAAGTGGCTAAGGGCGCACTCGAAATGCTTGAGGTTGATCCCCTCGGACTTGATAACGTTGATAGAGCGATACTTATGGTAATTATAGAGAAATTTAAAGGGGGTCCAGTTGGTATTGAAACAATTTCAGCTGCCGTGAGCGAAGATAAGGACACGATTGAAGATGTATATGAACCGTATCTTCTCCGTCAGGGCCTTCTAGCAAAAACCCCAAGGGGAAGAACTGTTACTCCCCTTGCTTATACACACCTGAATTTAAAACCAACCCATTCGCAGGCCGGGCTGTTTAAGGAGTAGGTAATCCCGGTTCAAAAATAATTATTATCTGTTATCAAGCTTCAGTCTTGGTTATGTAGAAGGGGATTTATTGAACGGTTAATTGCATTGGCAATGGGCTTCGCCGATAGTGCCCGGCCGTTACCCGCACTATTCATGAATTGTCCATTACTCGCCACGCAAAGACAAGATTGGGCAGTATAATCCCTTGAACTCGCGCCGCCACCATGTTCCTTCTGCTTTTTTTTCAGTGAAATCGGTGAAGCGATAATCGTACACTACGGCTCGGATGTAACGAGGGGGGGCATCTGGAAATGGATTTTCCTTTAATAATGCTATCACCTCGGAAGAATTTTGAAGAAGACGCACTGAGAAATTGATAAACCATGGGTTATTTTCATAACTGCTTAGGGCGGCAAACCACATCTGCCAGTCAAGCCTAGGCTGAAACGGCTCTACGAATCGAGGTCTCTCCTTTAAATCGCCAGGTTTGTATTTAAATTCGTATGGAAGCCAGGTTTCTCCATCTTGGCTTCCTTCTACTATGATTTCAGGGCGGGATGTAGTCATTACAGCAAATAAGCCGTAGCTGTTTACTGAGCGAAACGGCGCAACTGCTCTTACTAACTTTGAGATAGGCGCTGGCAAATCTATATCAACGTGGAAAATGCGGAAGAATAAGACAGCAGTGATTAATATAATAATTACCGCTATTGGAACTGTGACCAGCTTTGGCCATCGTCTCGAGCGGTTTACCATAAAAGTGGGGGCTTGGTTGTCGTTCTTTAACCCAAAGATCTTTTCACGAAGTAGCCTGGGCAACACCTTGTCATCCAGTAGCAATATGCAGAGTGCTATAGCGAGCAGATTGAAAAAGCAGTAATTTCCCGTAGCCATAATAAGTAACTGAAACGCTACGATTGCCCCACATCCAAGAAATCGCAAACGTCGTGGAGCAAAAATTAGAAATGGAACAACAAGTTCGATAAAGAACATAAGGACGGCTGAAGCTTTTTGAAACCATATAGGCAGTTGATCCGCATACCAGCTTGTCCATGTAGGGAGGGGCTGGGTTTCATAGTGATAGATTAAGGCTGTGAGGTCTCTCCATGTGGGGTCATCGCTCATCAGTTTTACCACGCCTGAGGAGAAAACAAGCTTAAAGAGGAGCAATCTGAGAAGCCAGAGCACGATAAGCGATGGAGGCGATTCGGTGGACAACCCCGGTCTCAGTTTCATTGGTGCAAAGAAAATCGCTAAAAACCCTGTCTCTAGAAGAAGAGCATCCCATTGAAAACTAAGAAATTCACGGCAGATAACTGCAAGGGAAAGATAAGATGCCCAAAGTAAGAATGAAACGGCTGACGGCGCTATGTTTAAGATAAGGAGTAGGGACAAAAATACACCGCCACCGCAGAGGAATTGCAAGAAGGCGTCGCTGGCATTAAGCCAAAATAAGGTCGGTAGTAACCAGTAGCGCTCCAAGCCTACCTGTTCACGCACTAGCTTTAGAAAATCTTGCACGGGGTAAATGCCATTACTTCCGACGAGTCCGCTTATCTGAGTCCATAACGATATAAAAGCGATAAGATAAACCACTCCGAGCATACGAAGGAATAACCATCGTGTAAGCACATACGTAGGAGGTTCTAGGTCTTGTCCAACGAGGAATCTTGTAGCCCTTGAAAAAAGGGTGCGGTGTTCGGCGACAAGGCGGTAACTCCATTCAGAAATTGGGGCGGCACCTGGAATTTTTTCATACATCCAGAGCATCCATCTCTTGCCGGGAGCATAGGAGAGGGTGCGAAAGACTGCCTCTGCTCCGCTAAATGCCTTCCCGCTTGGCTCAATTAATTGCACAGAGGTTGCAAACTCCTCTCGTGGGATTTCAGGAAACTCGCTTGCTATTTCCTGAAAAGGCGCGTATTCAACCCTGTCGCCAGTTAGCGATTGCCAGTGTGCAATCCACCGGCGGCAGAAACCACAGTCCCCATCGTAAATCAACAATGGCTTGGTTCTATTGTTCATGAAAGAGGTGCAGTGGATTAGATTACAATGAATTCCTGCTTTATGTAAGAAATATAAGAGCCAATTTTTGTTTGCTTAAATCTTGCTTTCACCCGTTTTAAAAAGGTTCAAGGGGGGGCAGGGTTTAAGGGTTGAAGGGTTGAAAAGTTTAAGGGTTTAAGAGTCGTCATCTTGTTCACTCCTAATCTGCTTTAAAATCTCATTAAGCTCCTCTGCCATGCTTTTAGTGGGTGGTTTCTTGTATTTTGTTCCTTTATATCTAGCGCCTTTTAAATATTTTATTAGGTTGCCCAGCATTCCGCTGATGCGACGACATTGGGTAATGAAGTTTCTATAGGTATTATCGCCTATGTATTTCTGGTCAAAGGCTATTGTTAGTTGAGCTCTAACTTCTCCACAAGAGCCTTTAGCGATAAAAAGAAACTGGATAAACTCGGCATTTGTTCCTCGCTCAAATCCTTCGGCTATATTAGACATTATTGAAACAGATGCACGGCGGATTTGGTCCACCAATGCATAATCTTTAGAGAAGGAACCCTGTCTAGTTATCTCATATATCTTGTTGGTCAAACCCCTTGCCTGTTTGTAAACATTTAAATCTTCAAAACTTTCAACCCTTGAACCTTGATCACTTGAACTTTGAACCATTGAACTCTTATTAAACTTTTAACCCTTAAACTCTTAAACTTTTTATTTCAATAAACCTGCTCTGGCGAAGCTTAGATAATCTTCCTCGTTTCTACCGATTATAATGTGGTCTAATACTTTTATCCCTACTATTTCACATGCCTGCATTACAAGCTTTGTAGTCTCAATATCGTCTGGTGACGGTTCGGCATCCCCAGAGGGATGGTTGTGGACTAATATGATTGAAGATGCGGACTTTTGTGTTGCCTCTTTAATAATTTCTTTTGGATCAACTATGCTGGCGCTTATGCTGCCCATGCTTATTTCAAGATTATGAATCGGTTTATTCTTTATATCGAGTAGTATTATGCTGAAAAATTCCTTCTTTGCGTCCCTCAGGTACGGTCCATAATATTCTGCAACGTAGTTTATGACATCTTGAGCGTTTTTAATGCTTTTCTTTTTTTCAGCGGTTTCTTTATAGAATCGTTTACCGAGTTCGAGAGCCGCCTTAATCTGCGCTGTTTTTGCAAAGCCTATTCCCTCGATTTTGCAAATTTCAGAAATTGGCGCTGTGTCTATTTCCCTAAGTGCCCCAAACTTATTTAACAATCTTTTTGCCAGTTCTTCGGCGCTGGCTCCTTCTTTCCCTGTTCGTACGATTATAGCTAGAAGTTTTGATAAAGGTAGAGACGCCGCTCCTTGTTTTATCAGCATTTCCCTTGGTCTTTCTTCTTTTATCCATTTTTTGATTGGCTGATTTTCTCTGTTTTCAGCGACACGCTCCCTTACTTCTTTTCTAATTCTCTCGCAGTCAGCGGCTGATTTTATATTGAGTTTATCTATTATCTCTTTGGTTTTTTCAGCAGTTAATAAACCACTCCTTGAGCATTTAAGAAAAATCTTCCCCTTTTTGCTAAAGATTGGATAAATTGAATTTGCGACAAGGAAATCGGTTATTTCCTTTTCAGAGGGCGAATTTGGGTTCATGCTGGAAATAGCCTCTTTTTTGTTGCTAATTAGACTTTTTTCACCAAGGGTTTCCTACTATGCCTTATAACATAATCTCATAAAGTAAGATAGCGCCC
>JAKEHC010000070.1 GCA_022615255.1 Candidatus Dadabacteria bacterium
GGTACTTTCAATTCTTTTATCGTTAGAACTCAGTGGTCTGATAATCCAGCTCCCGGGAAAGATGTTTCAATTAAAAAAATAAATTCCAAAAATCAGACAGGGATGTCTGACCCACCATATTATATTCCAGTATATTGCATATCTGCTATTTATACTCCGTCGAATTAACCTGATGTACCTTTCTTATGAATATTGACAAGTGTTTACACCTTGTGAGAGAATTAATTTTATAACAAATGGAAATAAGAGATGAAAGCAATTTATGAAAACGAAGAGATACGAATCGGTAACGGATTTCCTTCTTTAGTTAGATTTTTTCCGGGTGATCCTACAAAACCCCTTGTTGTTTTCGTTCCTGGATGGGCTCATTTAGGCAGGATCAGTTACGGCTTTCAAGGCTCAAATAAAGAGCACTTTCTGGCTCATTGGCTTAAAGAAATGGAATACCCTTTTTTAGCCACATCTTATCCAATTGATCATCCCGTTTATGACCGTGTGTATGCTGAGTTTAATTTAACGAGCTGGGGGAAAATGGCGGCTGAGATTGCCAATCAATTTATCTTAGGGGACTCTTTACCAAAAGAGGTTATAGGAATTAGCTGGAGCGCAGCCGGACAGATGATAAAGCCATTTAATACATCCTGTAAAGAACTAGGTCTCAAAGTAAAATTTCACTTGGCTTTAGAAGCGTCTCCTGCCTTAATTATATCTTCCGATCGAACAATTGATATGAAAAAGACAAAAAAATACATGGTGTCACTTAAAGATTCTCACTACGATTTGTTTTTGAAGGAGATAGAGGAGCAGTCTCAACTAAATGGCGAGGAGCTCATACCGAAAGAGAATTACCTTAGGGATTTTTTAGGAGACGTTCCCGTTGCCTTAATGGGAACTAACGAGTGCTTTGAGAATGGGAATTTTGTTACGAATGTTGAAAAAAGTATGGAAGATAAAAATTTCTTTGCATTTACTGATTACCCTATGATTGCGAGTATTTCCGGGGATTCCAAGCAAGCCCCATATCATCCAATTATAGATAAAGGTACTTGGGGGTTCTTAATCACTCGAAAGGTTTATCACGATTGTTTTGCAAGAAATCAGGAATCTCTATATCAACTTCCAATGGGAAGGTTTAATGAGCTTGTCCAATATGTAAAAAACCTACCTGATCGTTTGCACAGAACGGTTTCAGGAAATCATTTTTTATTTATAGGAAGATACGGCGCTCAAAAAATCGGAGATTATGTTCGGCATTTTGATAAGGAGATACAAGAAATCGAGGAAGAGTTTAAAATCTTTTTTAGATAAGTCCCACAAAATGTCAAACTATTTCACCATTCGTTCATTTAAAATATCGGTGACAGCCTGCCAGTAACGCCACCAATAGGAACTTTCTTTGTAAGCAGTTTTCTGAGTTTCAACATAATGTATTAATTGAATTATATCTCCATGATAAAGCAAAAGCTTCTTGGCAGCATCCTTAACCTCATCAGCGTCAACCGAAAATTCGTTAAGCAACTCGTTTATCTGACTTGATATTTCTTCAATGTATTTGCCGGTTTCTTCTGCGTTGCCTCTGATCCCCTGCCCCGGCGTGTTAACATCACCAGGAAAATCATCCTGGCGCTTATTAATAAGGTCAACGAAATCTAAAACCTTATCTAATGAGTTCCTTGCCTTTTTACTCTCTGTAAGAAGCTTAGAAAGCTCTTGTGCAGTAAACGCCATAGCTAACCTCCTTTAAAACTACCTTTCCAGTTAATGGAAGATAAAAACGCCCTCAAACCATACGGGCTAAATTTTCATCTGCATTCCTTTTTAAAAAGTGAGCATCGCCTGCGTTGACTCCAAAGAATTAGAAGTTAAGCATATAACAAAAGCCAACCTAAAGTAAGCCTATGTCGTTTAACCAAATCGAATTTTTCATCGTCCATGATTTTAGGTGTTTGCTCATAATATACATTAGTCTTATATTTATAGAAACTCCGATGAAACAAAAAAAGGATGTTTTAATCGCACTTATCAATAACAAAGAAGATTTTAGAATTGCGCACCGTGAGCGATGGTATCGAATCCCTGTACAATCTGCGCCCCGTATTGTAATAGAAAAAAGACTAAGGTACTTGGCTTTCTATCAGACCAAAATATTTGGAGATGACGCCTTTAAGGTTCAGTGGTATGGAGAGGTAAAAAATATATCTCAGGTTAAGCGCAAAGAACTCTTCCCCGATTTAGTTTCTGACCCAAAAGCGGAGAAGGAATACTACAAAATAGAGTTTGGGAAGCTTCGCAGGCTCCCTGAGCCAATTGTCAGCCGCCGACACCGGAGGGTATTGTTTATTATAACAACCCTAAGCCGACTTGAATCAGCTAAAGAATTAAAGGATGTTTCTAAAAGGAGTGCGTTTGAAAAGAAAATAGAATCCTCAACCCAGATTTAGGGTCTTAAACATTAACCGCCAACTACAATTAGACAATAACATTGAGAACAATTTATAATAGATAA
>JAKEHC010000001.1 GCA_022615255.1 Candidatus Dadabacteria bacterium
AGCGGCGGGGCGAAATTTGAGATGGCCAATAAAAGGGTTGCGTCTCCTTTCCTTCTGGCACGTAGAGTACAAAAAATCCAGTTTCAAGTCAGGGAAAAACTACGGTTTGCTCTCCTTTTAGAACCATCAACTGTCACTGAAAAACCGAAGTAATTCCTCACATACCGTCGCGGGAGCTTCTTCCGGCAGGAAATGTCCGCATTCCAATGCCTTGCCCTCTACGTGTTCGGTACGCTCGCGCCACACACCAAGAACGTCGTAGGTACTGTGCACGAAGCCCTTTGCGCCCCATAAGACAAGCAGAGGGCACTGAACCTTCTTGCTCAAGTCTTGTTCGTCATGCTTCAGGTCAATGCTCGAAGCAGCGCGATAATCTTCACAGGATGCATGAATCGCTTCTGGCTGACTGAAGCAGCGCACGTACTCGGCTACCGCCTCGTTCGCGAACTCCGCACCCGGCGCACTCCATCGTTTGAGTTTTTCAGTGAGATAGTAAGCGGGATTGGCGCCGATCATGTGTTCTGGCAATCCATCAGGCTGAATGAGGAAAAACCAGTGGTAATAACCGGTGGCAAAGTGTTGGTCTGTGGTCTTGAACATGTGGTAAGTAGGGACGATGTTCATCACGCAGGCCTTCTTGATTTTCTCAGGATAGTCGAGCGCCAAACGATGCGTGACTCTGGCTCCGCGATCATGACCAGCCACAAAAAACTCCTGATACCCAAGAAACGCCATCACTTCGACCATGTCTTGGGCCATCGCACGTTTCGAATAGGGGTAATGATCTGCGGTGCTAGTTGGCTTTGAACTGTCCCCGTAGCCTCGTAGATCAGGACAAATAATGTGAAAACTATTGACAAGGCGAGGGGCAACCTTGTGCCACATAACGTGCGTTTGCGGATAGCCATGTAAAAGAAGCAGAGGATTGCCTGATCCACCATGTACCAGGTTAATTTCAGCGCCGCTGGTCTTTACTTGGGTGCCATCAAATTCTTTTCCGAACATCTCTCTACACAGTCCCCCTCTGCTTATAATGGCTATGTTCAGCGGGCGCGCCCTGTAACCTTCGGAGTAATCGAAGCATCGGTTGGATGCGCTCCGCTGCAACCGGTGTTAGGCGCTGCATCGGAGACAAAAGGCGTTGTCCGATTTCTTATGGATAAGCTTCAAGTCCAGGGAGAAATCGAACCTATGCCCATTTCTTCCCCAGTTTCTCAAGCCCCGCCTGCTCAAGATCCTCAGGGCTCATGACAATGCGCAATTGGCAATCCGCATTGAAGTTCAGGAACCAGGGCTCGGCAAGCGCGGGGATTTCTGACGGCTTGTTTACGTTTACAATCAGAGTCGCCCCTCGGTGTCCATTCTGTTCCGTAAAATACACGGCTTCCGGCTTGATTGCTTCCAGAATCCGACGGATAGTGGCTCCTGCCGTGCCATTCCGAACAGCGGCATTGAATGGCTCGTGGGGAAGCACAACGTTGAGTAACATACGCATGATTGTTTATCTCCTCGTTTTGTTATTTGTCTGACTCACCCTTTACGGGTTATTGAATTGCCTCATCTCGACATGAATTATCCCTCATTTAACCTTCCAGAAATCCGGCTTGCGCTTTTCAAGAAACGCACTTGCACCCTCGATCATCTGAGGAGATTTGAGGAAGAACGTTGCAAGTTCGAGTCCATGTGTGATCTGTGGAGAAGCCATATCGGAAATGAAATTGATCTGCGTCTTGGCGATCCTAAGTGATTGCGGACTCATTTCTAGCAATCTTTTGCACCATGCGTCAACCTCTTCGTCGAGTTTGTCCTTCGGCACTACTTTATTCACCCATCCCATCTGTTCCGCCTCTTTAGCCGTATAGCGGTTGCAGAGATACACGATCTCTCGAGCCTTTTTATCGCCCACGGAGTGTTGGAGCCCTTGAAGTCCATACCATATCGGAGCGCTACCAACTAGAGGGCCCGCTTGACCGAAGATTGAATCCTCCGAGGCAATTGTAAGATCGCAAAGCATGTTGAGCTCATTACCCCCTCCTATGCAGAACCCATTAACTCTTGCAATAATCGGCTTTCCGCAACAACGCATCGCAGTGGCAAGTCGGTAATGTACAAGCATATAGTAAGCATCAATCTTCTTCTTTGGATCTACAATCCCGGACAGATCGCCGCCTGCGCAAAATGCCTTGTCTCCGGCGCCGGTAAGAACGATAACCCCTATGTCGTTATCAATCCAGGCGTCTTCAATCGCAATCGCAAGCTCCTCTCTGGTTTTTGAATCGAGGGCATTTCGCACCTCAGGGCGGTTAATGGTAACGTGCGCTATACGGTCTTTTTTTTCATAAAGGATGTTGTCGAATTTTAAAGATTTCTTATTCCCCTTGTCGTGCGGATTATTGTTACCCGCCTTTTTGCCGTTTTTTGGTTTTGCCGATTCTCCTTTTCCCATAGCAACCTCCTTGAGATGAGTTTAGTTATTCATCCCATTTAATGCATGAGCCTTTCTTACCCCATTATCTCACAAAGAAAAAACTCTTGTCAATACAAATTAGACTCTTATTTCTTTTTCCTCAAACCATCTGTAGGGCGTCGGAAGAACGATCAGGGTCGGAATCGTAGATGAGATAAATTCGCCGATTATTTTTAAAACTCAAACTGTATAATAACCTTCGTCAAAAAGCTGTTCTGAGATTCAGGAAAAGCCTTGTCGGGGATGAAGTAGCCCAGAACCAATGCCAGTTCGATATTGTTCTTAATTTCTTCAGTCGCATACCCAAGGACGAGATCAATCTCGCTCCCAAGCCTTTTGCTCCTTCCGTCCGGCTCGGCATCAATCCCCACATCTCGAAGGCTGTCAGAAGCCTTGTCCTGAAGATAGTAATGATATACAAGATCAATAGAGCTTTCTTCTGTCAGCTTTATACCGGCTCCGGCTGTAAAGATCGACAGATTGCTCAACTCCGGGTCGAATAGCTCTCCGTAATACAGGAAGTCTGTAGCCCCGTTGAAACCTCCCTCGTTTGCTTGAAGCCCTGTCTGCCTGAATCCATTTGAGCCAAAGGCATAGCTGAGGGTTATCGATGGCTCTAACGGCAAATTGAACACATATATAGAGCCGAGATCAAAACCTAACCCATTGATATTATTTGACCCATCTTTTCCCCATAGATACGCAAGCTCAAGCCAATATTCAAGGCTGTCAGTTATTTCCCCGTCTGAATGAAGCCCGAGGAAAATAGAACTTTCATCTTTACCCGAGCGGTCGTCGCGGATAACGACGTATGGGGAAGCATATATCTCCTTTGCAATCGCATACGTCCCGTAAGCGATATAATTGTTGATTTTCCCAGCCGGGTCGAAATTTAATAAATCCCTGTCCACAAGACCTCCCCGACTTACCGAAAGCTCAAGTAAAAACCTGGGGAGTCGGAGAAACACCCTCCCCGCATCAAGCTCTGCGTCGTATAGCCACTGGCGTTCGTCATCAAATCGCTGACGCCCGAGTTGAATCGAAAGCCGTTCGCCTAACAGGTTCTTAAATAAAATATAAGCCTGAACGATTTCGAGGCTGACCTGATCATCCACTTTATCCCCGTCCTCAAAGATAAATTCTCCGTTTGACTCCACGTTAAAAAACGCTTGAAAGTACCTGCTGGGGTCGAAAGAGAAAGCCACGGATAGTTCAGGCGCTATTGTAGAAAGGTCTTCATCTTGATCGCCATCCAGGTCGAGGTTTCTTTCAAGCACATATTCAAGCCCAATCTGAGCGCCGAAAGTGAGAAAAGGAGCAATTTTAATTTTAGTCTCGGGGGGGGCGTCAGGGTCGAATCTCGATTCAGCGGATTCTTCTTCGTCTTGTGGAGAATTTGATTGCCCGTTCGATTCTGTGACACAAAAAGTTAATAAAAAAACAATAGTAAATAACGAAAATAATTTCCTGTTTATCTTCATTCACTTTAAGACCGACTGCTCGACTGTTTGATTCCAGTAAAGACCTGTGATTCTTTAAGAAGATAACCAATTGCTCAAAAATAAAGATTTATGCTTTTTCATGGACACTTCTCTGGTTCGTTTTATCTATGCTCATAATAAATTGGTAAAAAAACAACCAATTTACTCCCTATTCCTTAATCTCTTAATTTTCTCTCCAAATTATTGCCGAAATCGTCCCTTGGTCCTGAAAAACCTCAAGTATCTCGTCAATACTGTTTATAATTCCTACCTCGTTCACATATAGGGCAAACATCAAACGTCTTCCGCTTTTTGCGTTAATGTAACCGGCTAGAGTCTCAGCCCTAAATAGCACGCCTTGAGCGGTGCCCTGGGCGAATGTTCCGGTCTTGGCGTGAACATTTCCTTTAGCGCCCGCAAGGCTAGGATCATCCTCAAAATCGGTTACAAAGGAAAGAGAGCCGTCCACTCCCAAAACGGGCAAGGAATCGAAAAACGGGATAAAAACCTTCCTTTCGCTCATCTCTTTAAGGAGTCTTACTGTCGCCTTAGTAGTGGCGGCACTCTCTCCTCCTCCGCTACCGTCAATAAAATGAAATTCGTCGCCGGGTATTCCGAGGTTATCAACCAGGGTTTTTCTTTCGACTTCAAGCGCATCTTTGATGTTATTTACCCCTTGAGTTAGTCCAAAGAGCACAAGGCTCACATCAGCGCCAATATTGTAACTCACCTTTAAAATAAGCCTCGTATATTCGGAATATGGCAAGGAGACCAACTTGGCGACAAGCGTGTCTGGCGTGTACGAATTCTCCGGCGGAAGTTTCTCCGAAGGGTTCGGTCCTATGAGGTTTGTGTTAACAGCCACACCCGCTCTTTTTAAAGCCTCTATGAACACAGTACGGGCATAGGCAGAGGGTTCTACGATTCTAAAGGTCTGGATCAAAGGAAATTTATTTGTTAGAGGAGGGACGAAACCTATAGGAAGTTGACCGGTTACTGTTCCGAGGCAGTTGTCTTTGCCGAAACAACTAGGAAATTCAGGATTAAGCTCAATGTCTTTCTCCTTTCCTTCCGCAACAGTTAATAGACCCGATTTGACGCCAAAAGCCGCTGACCTGGGCCTCCAATCCACTGATGCGAGTTTTCCAAGTAGGGTTGGATTAATTATTACATCAACAACGTCATCGTTCACAAAAATAGGTCTCACATCGAATTCCCCACGGAAGTTAAAAGGCTCGAAGAGGCGGTCGTCTATTATAACATCGCCGTTTATTTTTGTTATGCCTGAGCCGACAACCTGTTTTGCCAATTTGTCATATCCTGCTAAGGGGTCGGGAGCAGTCAACTCCGCATTGCCAAGCGAATTAGCCTCGTTATGGTCTAAATTTGCAATCGCCATTGTGTCTTCGGGGGTTCTTCGTCCGTCCATTGTCAGGTCTCCGCTTGCTACAAGAATTAAATCGCCATTGAGGACTCCATTATCATCAACCTGTCCCTGACGGTGAACAAGGGTAATGAATCTATGGTCTTCGCCCAATTCGTTTAAAGCAAGCCCGACTGAGAAAAGCTTTCTTACCGAACCCGTAAGAAAAAGGGTGTCCGGTTTAAGGTCGTATATCACTTCTCCTGTTTCTAGATCAGCCACTCTTAAACCCCAAATCGCATCTTTATATATTGGCTTATTAATTATTTCGAGTATTTCACCTGGTATCTGAGAGCTACTTTTATCTGATTTGTTAGAAATGGTCCCTGGCAAACCTACAAAATGTAAGATAAACGCAAAGATTATTAAAAGTAAGATAAACACAAGGGTTATAAAAAGGGATTTCCTTCTTGTCATTAATCTTGTCCCTCCTCCCTATATTTATTAATCAAACCTGCCGAAATGGGTCAGGCGCTTTTATTAGCTTGGAGGAGAATCATCATTTTCCATATCCTAAATGGATAGTGCTCTAATTAATGATGTAGGTATCGTATCGGAAAAATCGAGCTCATAACCGTCCTCCCTGAATTTTCTTTAATAAAAGTGCTGTAATTTTAACATACCTGGTTAAATAGGGTATACATTATTGAGGTATATTATTTGTATCAGGTCGCATTCTGTTCTATTTGTATTCATATAGACATGAGTAAATATAAGAAGATTTTTCTAGTAATTTTTCTTCTCAGTTTCATCATACAAACCAAGAGTGGTATAACCAAAGAGGCAGATTATAAGAACGGCTGGAAGCCCAAAGAAGGTTTAGAGCTTATTGGAACTAAAGCGCCCTCATTTGAGGGACTAAATTGGCTAAATACGGAGCCTATAAATATTGAGGACTTAAGAGGAAAGGTAGTTCTAATTCGTTTCTGGCTTGTCGGATGCCCGCTCTGTGAACACACCGCTCCAGCCCTTGTCGAGCTTTATAACAAATATAAGAATGATGGTTTTATTGTAGTAGGTATTCATCACCCTAAGTCACAGGAAACAAAAGACCCGGACTTGGTCCGCCGGGCAGTGAATGCATTTGGCTTTGATTTCCCTGTCGCTCAGGATAATGACTGGAATGTGATTAATTCATACTGGCTTGGCGTTAGAAAACGCTCATTTACCTCTTCGAGCATTCTCGTAGATAAAAAAGGCATAATCCGATTTGTCCATGACGGAGGGGAGTTCTACAAAAGCGACACCAACCCTGAAGCCGATAGTGCCTATCATGCAATCGACGAGAAAATCCATGAGCTTTTAAAGGAAAACCCTTAAGAGGTTTGGTATGTGTTCTTGACACCTACTGCAAGCTGTGAGTATAGTCAGTTTATTGTTAATACATAAATCGTATATTTTTTATCAAATGAAAGGTGGAGCATGATAATTCATGAACGAATTTCCGAAGATGGTCGATGATATTGAGATCAATGAGGTTGAGGACGGTTATGTAATTTATCAGAAAGAAAAAGACAAGGTGCATTACCTGAACAAAACTGCTGTACTTATTCTGGAATGCTGTACAGGGGCAAACTCCGCTATCCAGATTGGGAAGATAGTTCAGGAAGCTTATGACCTACCTGAAATCCCTGAGAAGGAAGTTAATGATTGTCTGAATAAACTCTATCAGGAAGGATTGATTAAATAATTTATATAAAAAAATTCCGTTTGCTCCATTGCAATTTTACAATACGGACAGAGTGTAAATCTCTTGCCCAGCAGCTTGATTTCATCACACAGGATGCACACCAGGATTTTCCGACTTTAAGCGAGACGGTATACGATATCCGAAGGGAAGACGAACAATTTCAAATTCTTAACAACGGGAAACTTTGCAATACTACATCAGATCGTTCTAGTTTAATATACAATCTGCTTGGGCTTATTCACAGTCGAGTCTTTAAAAGTATCACGGGATGCATCCTCATTCATACCGGATGCGGAGAATACAACGGCAAAAGGTTTCTGATAGTTGGTGATAAAGGAACCGGTAAAAGTACACTGATGACACGTTTGCTCTTTGAGGGGTTTCGTATTGATGGTGATGAATTAGTTCTTGTTCATAATGAAAAAGTAACCCCATTTCCAAGGCGGTTTCTTATTAAAGAAAGCAGTATTCACCTACTGCCGCAGGTCAAATCAATGATAGATTCGGTGCCTTATATTCAAGCTGATAATGGTTCTAAGATTTATTCCTTTTCACCTTCAGATGCGGGTTTTAGCTGGAAGATTGAGACTAGAAAGGCTGAGTTCTTTTTTTATTTGGAACCGAACCACGGCGGAGAGACTCGGGTAGAAAAATGCCCTAAATACCTTATGGTCCAAAAAGTAATGCCAAGGACATTCTTATCGAACACTCATGATCACTTAAAAATCGGGCAACTTTGCAGAATGATCGATGATTCAGATTGCTATATACTTCGTTTAGGAAATCTTGACAGTGCAATTTCCTCTGTTCGCGAAAAAGTGTCTTTGACTTGATCTAAATCAACGGTAAAATATTTGAACTCAGTGAAAAGGAGGTAAGAATGATGAGCGATAAAAATTACCTTGATTCTGTTAATCCTGAAAGACGTGAATTCCTGAAAAAGGTGACAAAGGGTGCATTTATTGTTCCTGTGGTCGTGTCGGTAATGATGCTCGACCAGAAACTCAATTTGTCAACTGCGAATGCAGGAGTTTCAAACATGACCTCCCCGCTAGGCCTATAATTCCATCGTGATATTTTAGAATCATTCATTGTCTTTATTTTTGATATCAAGTTTGTCAAGCATCGTCAACGTCAATATTTGACGAGTATCCAGGACATGGTCATTCATTTATATGCCCCTTCCAAAACAAGTGTGATATAGGCAGAAACCGCATTGAATAAAGTTCTCCTTACTGCTTCGATGATTGTTCGTAATGAAGAGCGTTTCTTGGAGGGATGCTTGGATTCTATTAGAGATATTGTTGATGAAATCGTAATTGTTGACACCGGCTCAACCGATCAAACCAAGGAAATTGCCAGAAAGTTCAATGCCAGGGTATTCGATTTTACGTGGAGGGATGACTTTTCTTCCGCCCGAAATGAAGCCTTGAAACATTCCCTAGGTGAATGGATTTTATATATAGACGCAGACGAACGCCTTAGGCAGATTGACAGACCAGAGGTCGAATGTCTTCTCTCCGACCCGACTAAGATAGCTTTCACAGTCAAGTTTCACCCCTATAGCGGTTATACAGCCTACAACGAATACCGCATTTTTCGCAACGACCCCAGAATCCATTTTAAGGGCGTTTTTCATGAGACCATAATCCCCTCGATTCGCACCGTTGCTTCAGAGGAAAGGCTAAAAATCGGTGCCAGTAATCTTATCATAGACCATATAGGCTACGATGGGAATCAGAAACACAAACACATGAGAAATCTTCCGCTACTCCGAAGACAGCTCGAACTGGAGCCTAAAAAGGTTTACTGCTGGTGGCATCTCGGGGTTGTTCTAAAGGGACTGGGAGATGAAGAAGGAGCAGAGGAAGCCTGGAAAAGCGCCATCAAAGTCATCCGAGAAAAGAAAAAAGTGGATCCTTCTGATAGCCAGCCTTATTACGATTTGATTCGTTTGAAATACGAGAAAGGTAAAGGCGTCAACGAGCTTGTTAAAGAAGCTCAGGCATTATTTCCGGAAAATTATCTCATAATCTGGATAAAAGGCATGATGTTGATACACGAACGGCATTTTGAGGATGCCATTCCGCTTTTCAAATTTCTTACGTCAATCAATGCCAGCAACCTTGATGGCGGACCGCTTGCCTATGATGCAAGAATCTTTAAAGGGCTTTCCTTTGAACCACTGGCAACATGTTATTATAAATTAGGTCGGTTTAAAGAGAGTGAAACTTATTATTCCCTCGCAGAGGAGTGTGACCCCAATAATCCTGAATATAAAATCAAGCGAATGTATGTCGCTACTCTCGTGAAGAAGCATAAAGTTAAATATGCAGGTTGAACCGCTCATCTCATGCCTGTGCATTACTCGTTCTAGAGTGCCTTTGTTAAAAAGGGCAATTCAATCCTTTAAGGATCAAAAATACATAAACAAGGAACTTGTAATCGTTTATGAGAATGACGATCTTTCCACCAAGCAGTTCTTAAAACAGGTTTTCGATAATAACATAATCAAAATCGAAGCGGGCACTTCCCCCAAGCTGACACTTGGGGAACTCAGAAATTTATCTATCAGGGAGTGTAATGGAGAATATTTTTGTCAATGGGATGATGACGACTGGTCACATAACAGCAGGCTTGAATTCCAGATGGACGTAATTCAAAAAAGCAAACTTCCTGCTTGTGTTATGGTTCACTGGCTCATATTTGATGCGTTGGAGAATGAGGCATATGTATCAAACATAAGACCCTGGGAAGGCAGCCTTTTATGCAAAAAATCCCTAATTACGGAAGAACTAAGATATGAAGATAACGATAGGGGTGAGGATACAACAATAATCAAAAGGCTTTTTTCAAGGAATTTAATCTTCCCTGTGATTATGCCCAAATTATACATATACGTATACCATGGCAAAAACGCATGGCTATATGAACATTGGGAAAAGATATTCAGAGCAAGCAAAAAATTATCAGCCGAATCTAGCCGAAAAATAAGAGATATTCTAGACGGTAAATACACTGGCGAAGAAGCATCGGAGATACTCAACCAGATATCCGAGTAACAATCTCACAACAATTATTCTCAAGGCATGGCTATTCCTAAAATATTTCACCAAACATTCAAAACAAAAGATATTCCTGACCAATACAAGGCATATAAGCAAATACTCCTCGACCTTCACCGCGATTGGGAATATCGCTTTTATGACGACAACTGTAAAGAAATTGTGACGCAATATTTCCCCTCATTTATTCCCATTTATGAGAATTGCGCAACGAATATTCAGAGAGTCGATATTTTCCGCATCATCGCCGTATATGGAATGGGAGGGTTTTATCTCGACATGGATGTTGAGTGTTTTAACCGACTTGACGACCTCTGCGAGTTTCATTGTGTACTGGCAGAGGAGATAACCCTTTCAAAGGAGATGACTCAAAAACTCGGTCATAGAGATTCTTTGCGAGTGGCAAACTATATGTTCGGAAGTGAACCCGGTCACCCATTTTTATTGTATGTTCTGCAAAAGATGGCAAACGAACCCCAACGAAAAATCAGAACGGAAAACGATGTGCTGGAGTCGACCGGTCCTGGGCTTCTTACTACTGTCTATTCAGGTTATAAGGACAAATTTAGAGACATAGTTTTACTGCCCAATAACGACCGCATATGCCAGCAATGCCGCGGTATTTCATGTCATTTCGGAAATTACGCCAGGCATCATCATGCGGGGTCGTGGAGGTGGGAGAATGGCGGGAACAATACAAATAAGACCCCGAAGAAAGATGGAAATCTAAACGAATGGCAGTTAAAAAAGATAAACGCCGAGATAGAATCGAAGCTGAATAAATTAAATCTTCCGGATAGCATCCATATACTCAGGACATATGAGGAAGAGCCGTATGACGGGCTTAGCGCGGTCTTCGACCGTACTCGCGTGATCGGCGTCGTGCTAGATGACACCAAGCATTTAAGAAACAAAAAGGTTCTGGTTAGCGGTATCCCTTACTTCTATACTGACAGGCTTTCACGTCAAAATACGAACGTGGTTTATACGACCTTCGAAAGCACGGAGCTTCCCCGTTTCTGGGTGGAAGCGATCAATAAACATTATAATTATTGTATCGTCCCTCATCCCCATGTAAAGAGCATGTTTGAAACATCAGGGGTTAATATCCCTGTCGGGGTTATACACCAGGGTTTCACTAGGCATAAGAGAATCTACAGGGACATGAAAATCGGGGGCATTTTCCGTATAGGTTTTCTGGGAGTGCCGTATAAAAGAAAAAATTTATTCAAACTCTATCAGGCGTGCGTCAACCTTTTGGGAAAAATACCGGGGCTCAGGCTGGCGGTGCATGTTGCGAGGTTATATAAGGGTATGTTCACACCGCATCTCGGTTTGATCAAATACTCTCCCTTCGTAGAATGGACAGAAGGCTCATTGCCGGAAGATGACATAGCAATGTGGTATGGCAGATTGTCCTGCCTCGTTTTTCCGTCGAGCGGCGAGGGATGGTCCTTTACCCCGCGAGAGAGCATTTATATGGGCATACCGACTGTTTTGACGGACATACCCGTCCATCGGGAACTCATCGAGTCGGGATTTTGTAAAGCAATCACAGTGTGCGGAAAGGAGGATGCGGACTTTGACGGGAATATTTACGGGAAATGGGACATGGTTCGGGTGGAGGATATTGAGAATTCGATATTAGATGTATATCAAAACTTCGGTAGCTTTTTCTTAAAGGCATTAAAAGGAAGCGAGTGGATAGAAAATAAATGGACTAACGAAAGCTCACAGCAAAGAATTCTTAATTTCTTTAACGCCTTATAAATTATCGTTATAGATATGAACATTCCCAAGGGAGATGCAAAAAACAATTACGGAGGATGTTGGCCAACTAAAGAACAGCGATTACTCTTACAGGCGTCTCTTCTCCAAGGAAATGTGGCAACCGATGCCTGGCTTACATGGAAGTCAACCGTTGATCTCAATAATATAGACCCGGGCTCCTATCGTTTATTCCCGTTATTGTACTTTAATCTAAGATTGAATGGCATTGAAGATCCATTAATGAACATATTTCAATGGGTCTACCGTAATACTCTTAATAATAACAGGATGCTATTTCAGAAAATACCTGAATTACTAAACTGTTTTTACAACGAGGGTATCCAGATAATGTTACTAAAGGGCGCTTCACTGACCTTGCTGTATTACAGAGATTATGGTCTACGTCCCATGATAGATGTTGACATGCTCGTTCACACTGAGAAAGCCTTAGATGCCATTAAACTGCTTACAAAGTTAGGTTGGCGATCAACAATCACCCCTCTTAAAGGATTTACAAAAATTGGCTTTCTATCAAAGCTTGGATGGACGCCAAAAGAAAGGCAGTTTGAGGATTTTTCGAAGGAGTATTTTTCCGTTAGGCACGCTCACGATTTCATCAATCCGGAGAAGTTCACAATAGACCTGCATTGGCATCTATTGCAAGGTTATAATGAAGTAAACGCTGACCTCGATTTCTGGGATGGCGCCGCAAGTACAAGAGTAGATAATATTCCCGCCGTTGCCTTAAATCCTACAGACTTACTTCTTCATGTCTGCGCTCACGGAGTAAGATGGAACCCCGTTCCCCCAATTCGCTGGATAGCCGATGCGATTACGATTGTGAATAAGGCTCAGGAAGAAATTAACTGGGACAGAATGATTGCTCTTGTGAAACGCCATAGACTGATTTTGCCGATAAAAGAAGCTTTGAGCTACTTGAAAGCATTTTTACTGGTTCCTGTACCTGAGACCGTGCTCGATGAACTTCAAACATTCTCCATATCAAAAACCGAATTTTTTGAATACAGGGTGAGGACCCGGTCACCCGGAGTACTCGACGGCTTACTGGAATTACACTTATTGTATGGTTTTTATTCAAGACAGATCGGGGAAGCCAATATACTTAGGAAAATCGTTATGTTCCCAAAGTTCCTTCAGCATGTTTTTGGAATGGATAGGCTATGGCATTTGATATTATATGTTTTATTTGAGTTTATACGAAGAATCATTCAAAATATGACATCCTTTAAACAGGGTTTTCAGAAGATATTGCCAAACCTTTGACGCAGCCAATACACCCCTTAATCCGTTTTTGGCTGGTCGGAGGGAACTCTACTGAATAAACACCATTACTGTACCGATGCCGATCGTATATATCATGCAATTGAGGGAATAAATAACTACCACGATCTCCCGCCTCCCCCGCCAAATCCTCCGCCGCTTGAACCGCCTCCAAACCCGCTTCCCCCTGAATAGCCACCGGATTTACGCGGAGTGGATGCAAAAGAGCTATTCATAACACTAAGGCTCCTCCCTAGGTCACTCACAAAAATCCTGGGTGAGAATACATCTCTATATCTTGGGGAATCGTACCAGGCAGGCGGACTCTTGTACATATCATGAAAAGCCTCTGCCCACCTGTCCCCGAGCCCGAACACCAAGGCATAGGGAAGCACCCTGTCAAAAAGGGTCGGGTCGTCCTTGGCAAGCTTTTCGATCCGGTCTCTCTCCGCACGTTCTATGAACTCTCTGAAACCTAAGATTTCCTCCTTCGCCAAAGAGCCCTTCTTCGTTTTTCTGGGCATAAACCTGGAGAATATGAGAATAAAAATCCCGGACAGAACAGCCGAAAGCTTAATGCCCCAGTGTGGAATTAGAAAAAACCCTGCGATAATTATTCCTATGCCGATCCATTTAAAAATGCCTCTTATATTCTCAGGGTTTGAAGGAATATATTTACCGCTAATAAGCTCGCTATATAGGGCGCTCTTGATAGAGGGAATGTTAGTATAAAACTTATTTCTTAGTTGAGAGACCATTGCCTCATTTTTACCACCAAATATGCCGGAGTAAACCTTGCTCTCATGGCTCTTAAGCTCTTTTGCCTGAGGCTCTTTGATCTTTATAAGCTTGTAGTCCCTATCCGAGAAGAAGATGAATTTAGCGCTTTCAACCTCCTGAATCTTGAGATACCCCCTCACGGCAAGGTCTATAACGGTTGATGTTATATCAAGAATATCCGCACGCTCATCCATGAGTGTGCCAGTCTCCGCAGGGGTTAAATCCTTAGGCGGCTCGTATCTTACGGCAAGAGCCCCTTTACCCTCAGGGTCACGACCTCTCGTATACCAAACGTAAGATATAAGCAGTATAGTTAAGATTGGAAGCCCAAAAAACCAGTTATCCGATATAAACCAGAGCGCCTTTTTTAGAGAAGAAGGCTTTTTAATAATTCCCTTTGGAAGACCTAAAACAATTGTTAGCCCCTCCTCAGCGAAGAAACTATCTAAGGCATTAAATTCAACACCGTTTGAGGCAATTCTAAACGAGCAATCCTTGCTTGTAGAGCCGTAAATGCCTGTATAGCAAGCCGCATTAACACCTTCGGGAATCTCTCTATCGAATGAAACCTTTGCGCTTGCTTTAGTTATTGGAATCTTCCACTCG
>JAKEHC010000071.1 GCA_022615255.1 Candidatus Dadabacteria bacterium
GATATATGCGATGCTTTAGCAAGCTGTGAGCTTCGAGTCGGCGTTCACGTTCAAGCCATAACAGGCGGAACAAGCGATGCTTATTCGCAACCATGTCCTACTCCCACCCCTTCACCGACTCCATCACCCACGCCGACGGGTCCTACTCCAACTCCAACAGATCCCCCGACGCCTTCTCCCACGCCAACATTACCATTCTGCGAGATACCAACTTGTGAAATATTTGCGGTGTTTAGCGATAACGCCCAGGTTAACGTGCAATCTAATATAGGCATAAATCCAGTGCTAGGACCAGGAGGCATAGATGTTTTTGGGAATAACCTTGATCTTCCTTGCGATATAACACCCACATTTCCTTGCCCTGTAGAACCATGCACAGAGTCATTTATCATCACATGCTTCAAGGATAACACTTCTCAAAGCGCAAGCTTAGGGGTGGAGGTATGCGTAGACCCTGATTTAATACAGGGTGCTGATCAATTTGACTGCTGTAACATGTGTGACCCTACAATAGGTGGAGGCGATACCGGAGGCGCGTTTGAATCAACCGGTTGCTCCATAGCAATAGGAACCGAAAAAATCGGAGCAATAGTAGGTCTAAGTGGGCCTGTTCTTATTCTGGTAATCCCATTAATTGTAATCGCATTGAGAAGAAGGGTGTTTGGTAATAGGCGGTAATTCTAAATAGGTTTGGCTGTGCCAACGACGGCGGGACTGGAAAGTCCCGCCTATAAATAGTAGATTTCGTCAGTCACGAGCAAGACTCGTGACCTACCCGAGTGAGAGGTTATCATAATTACCAGGGGGAAGGCAAATAGCAGGAATAAAAACAAAGGATTGCATCAGTCACGAGCAGGGCGAGGCACGCCTCGCCCCTACAAGTGACCTACCCCAGCGAGAGCCTATAGTTATTATGAGATGGAACGCATCATGAATTATCAAAGAGACAAAATATCTGCTATTAATGAATGCAGGATTACAGATTGTGTATTAGACCTATGGCAAGAAATAGGGAAGGAAACACAATTAAAGTTATCCGGTATGAGCATGCTTCCATTTATCAAGAATGGCGATTCAGTTGTAGTTCGTCATACCAGGGAAGGAATCGGTGTAGGTTCCATTGTGGCTTTTAGAAAAGAACAGGAAATAATTATTCATCGTGTAATAAGAATGGAAAACAAGAATGGTAAAACTGCTATCTTGACTAAAGGCGATTTTAACGTTAAAGCAGACAACGCATTTGACGAAGATTACTTAGTCGGCAGGGTGATAGGGATAAATAAGGGAGGACGTCAGATAAATCTCGATACATATTTCTGGTCTTATATGGGTCGTCTCATATCAAGCTGCTCTTTATTATTGAGCCTTACCTCACGTTTTTTTTATTTTAAAATTTTAAAGAGAAATTTTAATTCATAGAAACAAATAAATAAAGAATGCTTCACTTCGTTCTTCGACAAGGTGGGCTGAACGGTCCCTTCGACTCTTCGACAGGCTCAGAGCTCAGGACAGGGTTCAGCCCCTACACTTCGCCCGCAATGACCTACCTGCTTGATTTTGAGCATGTTGCTTTGCTAATTTGGCGACCTGAAGTTCGCCGCTACATTATTTGGCACGAATAAATTCGTGCCTACAAGTGTGAGATTCTTCGCCTTCGGCTCAGAATGATAATGGGGGTTGCTTCCCCTTCGGGTCGCAATGACGGTGGGGATTATCATGAACCTCTCAAATGAGCAGAAATTTTTAATCTATTCCCTCCAAGCCGGGCACAATAAGGATAAACTAGATCAGGTTAAAAAACTCTTAGCCCATCCTTTAAACTGGGAAGAGGTATTAGACTCTGCAAAATGGCACAGGGTTGAGCCTTTACTCTATCATAGCCTGATGGATTTACCCGAAGCCCAGATTATTCCAATAGAATTCATGGAGCACGTTAAAAAAAGCTTCTACTATAATATGGCTACAAATATTAATCTTTACTCCGAGCTGGAAAGATTGTTAGATGTATTCAATAAAAGCGGCATTGATGTAATTCTTTTGAAAGGTTCTGTATTAGGCAAGACGGTTTACGATAATGATTCAATAAGACCGCTATCAGACATTGACATAATGGTTAAAATTGACGGCATTGAAAAGGCAGATAAAATCCTTTCCGAAAGTGGCTATGTTTTCAATGAGAAAAGGTCTAAAGAGTGGGTTAGAGAAAACAATTATCATTTCCAATACACCCATCCAGTGAAGAATATAATAATTGAACTTCACTGGCACATATTAGGGAAATCAGAGCCAGCTCCAATTGCCATCAAAGACCACGGCATTATTAACAGGTTGTGGGAAAGAGCGATTCGCATCAAGGCTTATGACAATAAGGCGCTCACTCTCTGTCCGACCGATCTACTTTTTTATCTCTGCGTCCATTTCTTAAAGCACCGTTTTCTGACCCCAAACGGCATGTTCAGGGGTGTGTTCAACAGCAGAGGAAGCCTTCTCCAATTAAATGACATTTATCAATCCGTGAGATATTACAAGGATGAGATTGACTGGGCGGGTCTTGAATTAGAAGCTGAGAAATACCAAGTTAATCGTCTAATTTACTCTACGCTCTATATCGTAAGGAATATTTTTGAAGCGGATAACGATGATTTAGACAAAATACCAAACGCATACGACCCTTTGAAAATAGACCATGATTTAATTGCTCTCATACTAAATAGACTTTTTGACAGAGAATACGTTTTTTCTATGAATCCAGTAAGTTTCTACGAAGCAATGATCTCAGGAAACCTTCGACTTAAGATAAAAACTTTAATTCATATCTTCTTTCCGCCTCAAGAAATAATCTCAAAGCTTTATTCTATAAATTCATCCTCCAAGAAAACCTATCTCTATTACCTGAGGCATATGTATGATGTTATCAAGCAAAATAAGAGGCATCTATCAGCCAAACCAACGCTGAATGAAGCAAGGGTTATTAATAAATGGATAGGACTCAATTAGTTAAGATGGATTAATTTTCTCGCAGGATCCCATGACTTCCATGCTTCCATTGTTTCCGTTTTATCATCATAGGTCCAACTACCCCTAATCTTGCCCTCACTAAGCGTCGCTTTAATTTCAACGCGCTCACCAGATTCAGGATTAGAGAGCTTAAGAGTAATCTCGTTGCCGCTTATTTCACCAGAAACTACAAATTTTACTTTTTTACTTCCGTATTCCTTTAGAGTTCCAGAGAGGTCGTTGCCCTTCTGTTTTAAAAAAATAGCCGCCGTGTAACCGTTGCTTACTTTCATGTCCCAAATTCCAGTGAGTTTGCCATATGCTTCCTCTTTTTTCTTCTCACAACCGTTTAGGGACATTAGGAATATTATTGTTATAAGACAAAAAATTACGATATTTGATTTCATGGGTAATCTCGTCATTTAATATAATACCATCGCGGGACTGGAAAGTCCCGCCTTCTATGAAAAAACAGTGCAAGTAAAATTGTAAAAATTCTAGCTCAGCCTTCTATCCGTGCCGCATAATTCCTTACGCTA
>JAKEHC010000072.1 GCA_022615255.1 Candidatus Dadabacteria bacterium
GGCTTTTAAGCTCTCTTTCTGCATAACTTTCTCTTGAGCTTCAACAACTGCAATTGCAGTCATATTTACAATATCCCGAACCTCACAGGTTCTTTGAAGAACATGGACTGGTTTTTTCATTCCGACGAGTATTGGCCCGATTACCTCAGCCCCTCCCAGTCTGTGCATCAGATTATAGGCAATATCTCCGGATTGAAGATCAGGGAATATGAGAACATTTGCACTACCTTTTAGTCTGCTAAAGGGATAAAGTTCAGAAATGATTTCCGGAACTAAAGCAGCGTCAGCCCGTAACGACCCATCAACGATCAAACCTGGCGCCTTCTTCTTTATGATTTCGGTTGCTTTCTGGACCTTTTCTGAGAGTGGATGCTTAACGCTTCCAAAACTCGAGAATGAAAGCATAGCAACCCTCGGTTCAATGCCAAACCTTTCGGCTAATTCCGCCGTGTGTAGTGCGATTTCACTAAGGTCCTCTTCAGTAGGATCTATATTAACGGTTGCATCGGCAAAGAAAAGCACTTGATTCTTAGTCGTGATAATATAAGCGCCAGATACCTTTGAAACTCCATCCCTCGTATCAATAATCTGTAGCGCCGGTCTTATTGTGTCAGGATAATTTTGAGTAACGCCGGCAATAAGTGCGTGAGCCTCGTCCTTATGTACCATCATACAGCCGTAGATAGTGTTATTTTTCATATATTCCCTTGCTCCGACTAAGGTTACGCCTTTTCTGTTTCTCAGATTGAAGAGTTCAGTAACATACTCCTCATACCTTGATGAAGAGCGTGGGTATATAATCTCAATTCCTTTTAACTTTATATCGAGGCTGCTTGCTACATCACTTATAACCTCCTCTTTCCCAAGAAGAATAGGAGATGCTATGTTTTCTTCGACTAGAATCTGACTTGCAAGCAGTATCTTGTCGTTAGACCCCTCTGGGAAAACTACACGCTTGGGCTCCCTTTTAGCTTTATTAACCATAACCCTGATAACCTCACGGGATTTCCCAAGACGCCGCTCCAGTTTTTCTTTATATTCCTCAATATCTATTTTAATCTTAGCATCCCCAGTTTCTATCGCAGCCTTTGCCACAGCGGCAGATTCCCATATAAGCACCCTGGGATCAAACGGCTTCGGTATTATGTACTCCGGTCCAAACTTAAAGTATTTCTGCCCATACGCCTTGGCTACTGAATCGTCAGCCCCTCGCTTGGCGAGGTCTGCTAGAGAATAAGCTGCGGCGACTTTCATTTCCTCATTTATCGCTCTTGCTCTTACGTCAAGCGCTCCCCTGAATATGAATGGAAAACCAAGCACGTTGTTTATCTGGTTTGGATAATCTGACCTTCCCGTTGCCATAATCAGATCGTTTCTAACTGATTTTGCGTCCTCGTAGGAAATCTCAGGGTCGGGATTTGCCATTGCAAAAATAATTGGTTTATCTCCCATGGACTTTACCATTTCTTTAGTTACCATACCGGCTACGGATAGTCCTACAAAAACATCCGCCCCCTTCATCGCCTCAGCTAAGGTTCTCTTGCTTGTATCAACTGCTAGCCTTTGTTTTTGGGGAGTCATTCCTTGTTCTCTCCCCTTGTAGATTACCCCCCTACTGTCGCACATAATAATGTTCTCTCTCATTGCACCGAGAAGTATAAAGAATTCGGCACAAGAGACGGCGGAAGCGCCTGCACCGCTAAAAACAATTCTGACCTTGCTGATATCCTTACCCACAACTTCACACGCGTTCAAAAGTCCTGCCCCAGATATTATAGCCGTACCATGCTGGTCATCATGGAATACAGGTATATCCAGTTGCTTCTTTAGTTCCTGCTCTATGTAGAAACATTCAGGTGCCTTTATATCCTCAAGGTTTATTCCCCCAAAAGTAGGCTCTAGAAGTTTTACAGCCTTTATTATTTCATCAGAGTCATGGGTATCAAGTTCGATATCAAAGGCATCAATATCCGCAAATCTTTTAAAAAGAACACTCTTTCCTTCCATGACAGGTTTTCCAGCCAATGATCCTATATCACCCAGCCCGAGAACAGCCGTTCCGTTCGTTACAACTGCTATCAAATTACCTTTGTTCGTATATTCGTAGACCGAATCCGGGTTTTTCTCTATCTCTCTACAAGGTTCAGCTACGCCTGGCGAATAGGCTAAAGATAGATCCCATTGAGTTACGCAAGGTTTTGTTGGAATTACTTCGATTTTTCCTTTACGGCCCATGCTGTGGTAATCAAGGGCGGCTTTTTTTATATTCATTTCTGTTCTCCTCGTATCTCAACTATCACGTAGTCTATTTTACGAAAAAAACATCCGGTTTAATGTAGGTCTATTTTATAATATTTAAATTAATATGTCTACATCACTAAATCTCAAGCTAAAGCGGAACTCAAAACCTATAGTTAAGGATTTACCACAGAACTATTGTAGAGACAAATAGTAAATGTTTTGGTCATTTTATCTTGGATTAAATCTGTATTTCTAATTACTCTTTAGAAGGTTATTTTCCTCTAAGTACCTCTGAGCCATCACTGCCGCTATCGTGCCATCACCAGTGGCATTGGTTACCTGCCTTACTAGCTGAGCCCTTATATCTCCAACTGCATAAACCCCACGAACGGAGGTTTCCATCCTCTCATTTGTTATTATAAACCCAAGTTTATCATGCTCGGCGTGCTCTCTCACATTATTAGGAACAAAACCTATAAATATGAATATCCCTGCGACATCTAGGCGATTCCCTTCGCCGCCGAGATTATTCTTTATAAGCAGATACTCTACCTCTTCCTTTCCTCCGATCCCCATGACCTCTGAATTCCATAGGATTTCAATTTTGGGATTCTTGAACACCTTCTCTTGGCTTATTCTCTGCGCAGTGAATTTATCTCCCCTATGAATTATGAAAACCTTCTTTGCAAACCTTGTAAGGAAATCAGCCTCCTCAACAGCGGAGCTACCTCCTCCAACGACTGCTATGTCTTGATTCTTAAAAAATGGACCATCACAGAGTGCACAATATGAAACACCCTTCCCAGCAAGCTCCTTTTCTCCGGGCACGTTTAACCTTTTTGGCCATCCTCCTGCAGCAACAATTACTGCCCCTCCCCTGTATTCATCCCCCTCATCTGTTCTAACGATTTTCATATCTCCCTCAGTCAGCACCTCGTAAACCGTTTTAGTTAATACATTTACGCCGAACTTTCTGGTTTGTTTTTCCATCCGTTCTGCAAGCTCCTGCCCCGTAATCTCTTCAAACCCAGGATAGTCCTCGATCTTCTCAGTTTTAATAAGGGTCCCACCAGGCAGGAATTTATCTATAATTAAGGTTTTTAATTTCGACCTTCCCGCATAAAGCCCTGCGGTCAAACCAGCAGGTCCCGCCCCTATGATTATCACATCATATATTTCCATCCTATCTTCCTCTTAGTGCTTGTTTCCTCTATATTATGCTAAGCTGGATAAGGTTTCAAACACAATAAAACACACTTCTCATACTAGGTTTTCTTTCGAAGGAATGATTGGGTGATTTGGATGGTTTTTTTGTATGTGTTTAAAAAGGCTACACAATCTGAACACATACCTAGATGCCTTTCGAAGGATAGAGTTGTTTCAGGCTTAAGCTCGTCATTAAGATAATCTATAATTAGAGAGGTTGCCTCTTTACAAGTGTCAACCTTCCTAGCTCTAGCTCGTCTAGTTGAAACTCGCTTAACCATAGCAGCTGTCTATCTATCGGTAAACATTAGACGTTATAAGTGACTATTTAGATTTAAGACTGATGTCAGAAAGGAAAATGATGGATATAAGATACAAGATTCATCCTGCATCATTGCACTCAAGTAGGTGAATAGCCGAGTCGGATCGCTAGCCTTCCTCTTAAGAACAGCCTAGCTCGATGAAGCCTTGCTTTAACAGCCTGAACGCTCAAACCTAGGAGTTCACCAATCTCTCGGTTCGACATCTCTTCCAAATCGCTCATCACTACCACAGCCCGATCCACTGGCTGAAGTTGATCCATCGCCTGCTGAATGAGTTGGCGAAATTCCTTGTTGAGGACAAGCTTATCAACCTCTTGAGACCAATCTACTACTGGTCGAACTAGATGATGTCCATCTTCTCGAAACTTAGGCATATATCCATCCAGAGATACCTCCTTTCCCCTCTTACTTTGTCTAAGCTTGGTGAGAGCCACATTAACAGTCAAACGATAGAGCCAAGTCGAGAACCTTGACTCACCCCGGAACGTTTTCGCCTTTTTATAGACCAATATGAATACCTCTTGAATAACATCCTCAGCGTCACTAATGTTATCAGTAAGCTTTAGTGCAATTCTATAGACTTTATCCGAAGAGCGATTCACAATTTCGTTGAACGATTCTTCATCTCTATATTTAGCGAAAAGCCTGACTAATTCCTCGTCGGATGAGCCTTTTCGATTGATCCCTTCAAGATCCTTTGAGTATTTCATCTGAGGACCTAAGCCATCAATCTCTTGGGCTCTGTAAAAAAGCGGTGCATTTTCCTCCATATTTGATTTATTAACTGCCCTATTAACATTAATCATTTGTCTTTCCTCCTAGAAATTCTTTATTTGTATTCTTCTACTCATGGCTCTGAGTTTATGTAAGTAGTAAACGAATGAATGATGTGCAATTAACCATCTTAATCCTATCATCCTTTAGCTTCCATAGCATGTCTACTCCCTTTTTATCAATAAAGGTCACACCCGAGAAATCCAATACAACATTTTTGTCTTCTTCATCTCTGTAGTGTAAACACAGCATCTGTAAATCCGACACCCATTCTCCAACCACTTTCCCATCCAATCTTAGGATAACTGCTTTGTTATCCTTAGAAGCCTCTGTGATTCTGAGCATTTCCATGACTTCCCTCCATATAATTGCTAGTTACATTATATGTATGTGCAATGAGCGTACCAGAAGATAAGATGATATTTAAATACCAACCTTACCTTTTTAACCTACTGTAATAATTAATTTTTCTATCTAAGTATTTATAACCTTGCCAATCTGTCATACGAAATAACGTGACTGTTACGAAATATCGTATCACGATTTACAAAACTTGATTTTCCATAGGCTTTAAAGCTATGGTAGTATGTTAAGGACCAATTCCTTCCAAATCAATTCTGGACTCAATCCATGACTGATCCTAATAACTCCTCAAAAAATATTAAAAAGCGAGCGAGGGAGACACCGCTCAAGACCAAGGAGGAAATCGCACAGAATAAGTACAATGAAGACGCACTTAAACGGAATATATCTTTTTTGAAATTGCTCCAAGAGATAGCTGTCTCTGCCAATGAGTCATCGACAATCAAAGATGCGATGCAGTTTGCTCTCGACCAGGTCTGCGCTCAAACTGGTTGGCCTGTTGGACACGTTTATCTCACCGATTCAACGGACGAGCTAGCTCCCGCGAGCATCTGGCACCTGAAAGACCACAAGAGATTTGAAACGTTTCGTAAAATCACAGAAGCTACCCGCTTGGCTTCTGGAATTGGCCTTCCAGGTCGCGTGCTCGCCAGCGGAACGCCCACCTGGATTATCGATGTGAAGGAAGACCCGAATTTCCCAAGGGCAAAACAGGAACAAGACATTGGGGTTAGAGCCGCCTTCGCATTCCCAGTTCTTGTAGGCACTGAGGTTGTAGCTGTGCTTGAGTTCTTCTCCGAAGATGTTATTGAACCTGATGAGCCGCTTCTTGAAGTCATGGGGCATATTGGAACACAGCTGGGGCGGGTGGTAGAGCGCAAGCGTGCAGAGGAAGCAATTAAGAAGAGCATAGCTCAGTTAGCAAAAAGAAATCGTTATGAGACTATCATTAGCACTGTGACAAGGGCTGTCCACAGCTCAATTAATCTTCAGGACGTTTTTGAAAACGCCGTTGAGGCGATGAATAAGAATATAGATAAGGCAGACAATGTTTCGATTTACGTCGTTAAGGGCGAGGAAATAGTCCTAAGGGCCTATAGAGGCTATCCTGATTGGTATATTGAGAGGGTTAAAAGAATTCCCTATGGAACGGGCTTTACATGGAAGACGATAATAGATGGGAGGTTGAGATATTGCCAGGATGTTGATCAGGATACAGTTATTGGCCCTGCCGGACGGGAAATGGGAACAAAGAGCTATGTGTCTATGCCTATTTGCTTCGAAGGCAAGCCGATAGGTGCTATAAGCATAAATTCATTACAGAAAAATGCCTTTGATGAAGATGAATTAACGCTACTTGAAACTGTAGCTCAACAAATCGAGATAGCAATTAATAACGCCCAACAGGCGGAGGTGCTTAAGCAGTCAGAATTGCTTAAACATCTTGCCGAGGGGACAGCCTCGGCAACTGGCGCTGAATTTTTTCGTTCACTCGTTCGACATCTCGCCTCAGCGCTCGGTGCACGATACGCCTTCGTTACTCAGTGTACGGACCTTACGTTAACTAGAGTTCGCACACTTGCATTTTGGATGGGCAAGGACTTCGGTGGAAATGTAGAGTTTGCATTAGCAGGTACTCCCTGTGAGCATGTTATCGGCGGGAGCGTGTGTCACTATCCTGATAACCTCCAGGCGCTTTTTCCCAAAGATAAGGACTTGATAGATTTAAAGGCTGAGAGCTATGTTGGAATTCCGATACGTGATTCATGGGAGAATGTTTTAGGCCATTTGGCAGTCTTAGATGATAAACCAATGCTCGATAATCCGCGTGGTATGTCAATCCTGCAGATTTTTGCCGCACGCGCAGGATCCGAATTGGAAAGGAAGCGCACAGAGGACGCCCTTAGAGAAAGCTACGCCCAGCTTACCAAAAAGAATCATTATGAGACGATCATAAACACCGTAACCCGTGTCGTCCATCAGTCAATCGATTTAGAGGATGTTTTTGAAAATGCCGTGGAAGCCATGAGAAAGAATATAGACAGGGCAGATAGGGTTACAATTTACCTTGTCGAAGGACAGGAAGTCGTTATGAAGGCATCTAGGGGTTACTCGAATCAATATATTGAGCAGTTGAGGAGAATCCCCTATCCAAGAGGCTTTAGATGGAAGGTAATTACAGAGGGAAAACCTAGATACTCTGCTGATGTGGACAGAGACACATTTATTAACCCTGCAGAAAGGGAAATGGGAGTAAAGAGCTATTTATGTATGCCTATCCGCTATAAGGGTAAAACTGTGGGAACTACAAGCATACTTTCCCTTCAGAGAAACGCCTTTGATGAAGAAGAGTTGAGGCTACTCGAGATAATTGCGGAACAAATTGAGACGGCGATCAATAATGCTCAGCATGCCGAGGATTTGCGAGTGGCACTACAGGAAGTAGAACGACTAAAAAACCAACTCCAGGCTGAAAACATCTATCTACAAGAAGAAATCAAAACTGAATACAACTTTGAAGAGATTATTGGCAAGAGTGACCCAATCAAGAAGGTTCTGCGCAAGGCAGAACAGGTTGCTTCTACCGACTCCACAGTCCTAATTCAAGGCGAGACCGGAACTGGTAAAGAACTCCTAGCTCGTGCAATCCACAACCTTAGCCCTCGCAAGAACCTGCCTTTGGTTAAGGTCAACTGCGGGGCGATTCCAGCAGGCCTTGTCGAGAGTGAATTATTCGGTCATGAGAAGGGAGCCTTCACTGGAGCTTTGCAGAGACGAATCGGACGGTTTGAGCTGGCAAATGGTGGCACAATCTTTTTAGACGAGGTTTCGGAATTGCCTCCGGATACTCAAGTAAAACTCCTCAGGGTCCTTCAGGAGGGAGAGTTTGAGCGTGTGGGCAGTAGTAAGCCTATCAAAGTGGACGTGCGCATAATCGCCGCAACAAATCGAGACCTAGAGTCGGCTGTCAAAGCCGGCTCATTCCGACCAGACCTTTTCTATAGATTGAATGTTTTACCATTAATGGTAACGCCGCTAAGAGAGCGCAAATCTGATATTCCACTCTTGGCAAACTTTTTTCTTACAAAATTTGCAAGAAAACTGGGTAAACAAATACAGGGATTCTCTGGAGAAACTATTGACCTTCTCACGAACTACTCCTGGCCCGGAAACATCCGGGAGTTACAAAACGTGATTGAGCGTGCTGTTGTCTTGACAAATAACCCTATAATCCAGATTGATGAGTCCATAATACAACTGAAAATAGACTCCGATACAGCCAAAGGGGAAGCGCTTGAGGATGTAGAGCGTGACCATATACTTCGTGTCCTTGGTCAGACCAATTGGGTAATTAGTGGTAAGGTCGGAGCCGCTTACATCCTAGGTCTTAATCCTAATACCCTTCGGTCTCGGATGCAGAAACTCGGCATCAGAAAGCCAAGACCTGCTACCTAATGTTTCCCTTTATCCTAGCCTGCCCCCCACAAGCATGAGAAAAGATTAATCCTCCCAATTGATTCTGTTCTCCTCTTTGTAAAAGCCCTAGCAGGGTTAGAAAACCCTGCCCATCAGTTTGTCATTGCGAGCGCAGTGAAGCAATCCCTTACCTACGCGTTGTCATTGCGAGCGCAATGAAGCAATCCCTTTCTTAGATAGGCGGAACTTTACAACCCCGCCATCATTTTCCCACCCCTTTTCTAAAGTCCGGCCATGACCATCTTTTGTAAGTTGGTCTCTCAATTAAACCATGGCGCTCTAAATGACTATGCAGGGTGTAGGGGCAGAACATTATTCTGCCCTGCCTGAACCAACATTCTCTGATGGGATAAATCTTGGTTCTCACATCTTTAAAACGACCCTATAACGACAGTATCCTCTGCCCGTGGTCATATACGGTGATAGGACCATCTTGTGACACAGTAATAGCTACACATTTCGCTTCGGAACTGATTTTGGCAGCGCTGCTGTGTCGTGCTCCTTTACCAATTCCTATTTCCGCCTGAGTGCTCGCTCTTGGCCTGAGAAGCACCATCGAGCCTCTAAACCTGCCTCGATGAACGTCTATTACGGTTGCTCCGTCCTGTTTAGCAAAGTTAATTAGCTCTCGATCAGACATACGTTCAACATCAGCGTTTATGATTTTAGCAAAACCGCTAATCTCGGGTGGATCGGAAAGACCCCAAATAACCTCAGGATCACCCAAGAGAAAAATCGCTCCCAGATTCTCCTCCGACATTTGAAAGGCGCATCGAAACACCCGCCGCAACAGGGGCAAATCGTACTTTTTCTGCTCTGCCAGTTGTGCGACTGCCTCGTCCATGCGTGTTATGTTCTCTGACGACCAACCACCTTGAGAATACCGACCCACCAATTGTCCATGCGCGAAGACCCTTACCTGCCGTCCCCCTGCTGGTACAAAGAAAACCACTGCATCACATTGACGGGAAATGGCTGCGTGGTGGCTAAACTGTGGACCCAGAAGGAAGCTGTCTGGTTCGCCCAATGCTACATCGAGTTTGTGGATTCTCCGCACATAGCCCTGCTTGTCCACCCCGTAACCCAGAACTAAACCGTCCACAATCTTGGCTAGATTTATTACAACCTGGCGAACACGCCTTATGTGGTCGTATTGTTGTAATTGGATCTCACTCTCCGGTAGAATGCGAGCAATGTAGGTAGGATCGCCGACAATTAAGGCTGTTGAGAGTGGCCTTTCCTCGCTCTGCATTTGGGCAATAGCTGAAGTTATCTCGCAGATATCGAGCATTGACAGAGCATCAATTTGCTTAGTCCTTGCTAGGTCAAACAAGAACTCCGCTCGTTTGCGCTCGGTTATCTCTCGAGAAGCAATAACTGCACTAACCTCACCTGTTGCTTTTTGAAATGGTTTTCCTGAGCTCTCAAGCCATCTCCACTCCCCATCTTTGTGTTGGAATCTGAACGAGGCATGTCCTGAAGAAAAGGTTTCCATCACTCTCGTAAATTCCTTTATTACTGCAGAACGGTCATCTGGATGTATGTGTTCAAAAATGTTCCTACCCATAAGTTCACTCGGTTCATAACCTAATAATTCCTTATAGTTAGGACTAAGATATAAAAACCGACCGTCAATACTTGCTTCAATTATGAGATCATAACTATGTTCTACCAGAGTGCGGTATCGCTCTTCGCTCTCAGCGAGAGCCCGTTCCGCGCGCTTTCGTTCCCATGCCTCCAAAGCGAGAGAGATGAAATCCGCCATGGAGCCGGCAAAATTCTGCTCTTCTAATGTCCACTGGCGAGCTGGTCCAATATTCTCATGACATATTACCCCGACCATCTGGCCCCCTACCCTTATTGGAGCATCTAACAAGGATGTAATTCCATAAAGTGTCAGATAAGAATCAGAAAACTCCCTGGTTCTAGAATCTGCGTAGGCATCGTGTGCTGCGATTGTGCGTTCTTCTTTCAAAGCCTTGAAATAGCTAGGATAGTCTGCCGCCGCCAGATCGTAGCCTTTTGAATGTTTTCCGGTGCCAAGTTCATACTGCTCACAGCAGTGAATTTTCGAACGGTCCTCATTGTATAGCCATACATTTACTCGTTCAACTTCAAGGGTTCTAGCTGACGCCTCTGCAATTTCTTTTAAAGTAGCATCAAGACTGCCATTCTGTATGAGTCTGCTCCTCGATAGTTGTATAAGAGCCTCATTCAGCCTCCGGAGTCGTTTTTCGTTTTCTTGCAAGGCTTTCGCGGTTCTTTTAAGTTCTGTAATATCACGAAAGCTCCATACCCGTCCAACGATTCTTTCTCCAATTCGCTGAGGTTGAGAATAACGCTCGAATATCCGACCATCCATAAATTCCAGGATATCATAGCTTTCCGAATGCGGCTGATTGTATAACTCTTTAACCTTTGAGAGAAAAACTTCAGGGTCTTTCAACCGATTAAGCACTAGCCCAAGCACCTGGTTGTCATTCAGTGATTCTATAACATGATCAGGTATATTCCATATATCTAAAAATTTTCTATTAAAGCTAACTATCTTTCCCTTTCTGTTAACTACAAGAATTCCATCAGCAGTCGATTCCAGAGTTGCGCTGAGGAGAGAAACATACCTAGCAAGCTTCTTTTCTGTTCGCTTGCGCTTGGCAATTTGTTCCTTCAGTCTTACACTAGGTTCTAAAGTAAGAGCAGTTTGTTCTTTCTTTTTATTCTTAATTTCTTTTATTGTCGCAACCACATACTATTAAAGGTTTATTTAAACATTATATCATATGGATCAATGACGAGAAGTGCGGTGATCTCTTTGTCATACTTCAGATTTGCCATCTTCTTTCCTCCTATGCGTTCACTAAATCGCCTCTTTTGCAGACGCGGTGAATGTCGCCGCATTTTTCCTGACGAACTCCTGCACGCTCAGCGGCCCTTGCCCCGTTAGCGTGAGCACGTCGTCCGACATCCGGTCGTAGCGTCCCGCGCGGTGCAGATCGGCCATCGTCGCGAGGTGGTTGACCAGGTGAACCGGCAAGCCGCCCTCGAGCAGCCCGTCCCTCCACGGCTTGACCGGAATGTCCTGAAACGTGATTGTGCGGCGAAGCGCTTTCGAATACTCCTGTGCATAGA
>JAKEHC010000008.1 GCA_022615255.1 Candidatus Dadabacteria bacterium
AATATACATGAAAATACTCGTCATTCACGGACCTAACCTTAACCTTCTGGGTAAGCGTGAGCCTGAAATTTATGGCAAGATAACGCTTGACGCAATAGATTCTCTCCTGAGAAAAGAAGCCGAGACACTAGGCGTTCAAGTTGAATCCTTTCAGTCCAATTCTGAGGGTGAAATAGTAACCAAGATACAGGATGCTACAAATAAATATGATGGAATAATCATAAACCCTGCTGCCTACACCCATACTAGCGTTGCAATAAGGGATGCCATTTCTTCTACGGGAATTCCAACCGTTGAAGTCCATATCTCAAACATATACAAACGTGAGGAGTTTAGACAAAAGTCTTTTGTATCGGCTATGGCAATAGGAGTAATCTCAGGATTTGGAGTGCACAGTTATTTACTGGGGCTTAGGGGTTTGGTAAAACACTTAAAGTAAGCATGTACATATACTTTCTGAACCCATGTGAGGTTTTGGAAAGAGCGAAGCATGCCTCTATGCTCTATTACTTAAATTGAAAGTGCGCTCACAGCTCACGCTTCAACGGGCTCAGCATGACCGGCTCGGTTCCAATACCATTCACCCTAGGCATCCTGAGTTCTGAGCAGTGAGCCTGTCGAACTATCGAAGAGCCGAAGGACGAAGGGTGCATTTATCTTAAATCCACTTTGGGAAGGGGTGTTAGACGGGAATTTCACACTTTTACGAATGCGGTTATATTTTAGAATTTTAGTAGGAGCGTATTGCAATACTCACCTACTTTGATGTTGTATTACCTAAACCAAAAATGAAAAAACAATGGGTTATAGAAAAGCAAAATCCAAAGCTCAAGGAGAAGCTCGCCAAAACCCTGGAGATATCGCCGGTTACAGCACAGGTGCTGATAAACAGAGGTATTAATGACGAAGCTCAAGCGGAGTTATTCTTAAAAAGCACCCTTTTTGATCTTCCCTCCCCTTATCTTATGAGGGGAATGGATAAAGCTGTAGAAAGAATTAAAAAAGCTATACAGGATAAAGAAAAAATAGCAATATACGGTGACTACGATGTTGATGGGGTAACGGCTACTTCTCTATTTTATACATTCTTGAAGAGCCTAGCTACAAGTGTCACGTATTACAACCCCGATAGGATTAAGGAAGGGTACGGCGTGAATCTTCAGGCAGTAAAAAGATTAAGAAGCGAGGGCGTTTCACTCATAGTCTCAGCCGACTGCGGAATAACCGCAAGTGAAGAGGTTAAGGACGCAAAAAAACTGGGAGTAGATTTTATCATCACAGATCATCACGAGCCTCCTGAAACAATTCCAGAAGCAGTGTCAGTCCTGAATCCTCATCAATCAGGATGTGCATACCCTGGAAAGGAGATCGCAGGGGTTGGAGTGATCTATAACCTTGCTATAGCCCTTAGAAGAGCCTTAAGAGAATCGGGTTTCTTTCGAAAAGATGAGCCCAATCTTGGCGATTATCTAGACCTTGTCGCTTTAGGAACGGTCTCGGACTGCGCATCGCTGACAAACGTAAACCGAATATTTGTGAAAGAGGGCGTGAAAAGAATGGTGAGTCCCAAGCGGCCAGGCATGGTTGCGCTAAAAGAAGTAAGCGGTATTTCAGGCGAGGTAAACTCTTATGATATCGGTTTCAAGCTTGGACCAAGGATAAACGCCTCAGGTCGGCTTCAAAGCGCCAGCGTTGCAGTTGAGCTTCTAATCTCGGAGGATTTAGGTAAAGCAAAGGAGCTCGCAAAAATACTAAATCAAGAGAATTCAAAAAGACAAAATATAGAGGAAGATATCTTTCTCGACGCCGTTTCCGAAGTCGAGTCAAACCCAGAGTTTCTCAGTTCTAACTCTATTGTTCTTTCATCACATAACTGGCACGTCGGTGTAATAGGAATCGTAGCGACAAGATTAGTTGAGCATTACCAAAAGCCCACGATGTTAATCTCTATTCAAGAAAGCGGTATTGGAAAAGGGTCTGGAAGAAGCGTTCAGGGTATAGATATTCATGCAGTGCTTTCAGGATGCAAAGAGCTATTTGAACAATTTGGTGGACACGAGCTCGCAGCAGGTATTTCTATAAAGGAAGAAAGGATAAATGAATTCAGAAAAAGATTTGAAAAAGCAGTATCGATGTCAGGCAAGGATTTTGCTTCTAAGATTCGGATTGACGATGTTCTGGGTTTAAGCGAGATTACGGATGAAGTTGTTTCGGAGCTTGAGCTTCTTGCCCCGTTTGGCATTGGAAACCCAGAGCCTGTTTTTTTAGCAAAGTCGCTTGATGTGCTCTCCGAGCGGTACTTTAAAGATAAGCATTTAAGTCTTAAGCTCAAAGAGAAAGACAGGACTTTTGACGCTGTCTGGTTTAACCTTAAAGAGCCGATAAAACTCCCGAGTAGAATTGATCTTGTTTTTACTCCAGAATTTAACCTCTGGAACGGGAAAAAAGAAATCCGGCTGAGAATCAAAGATGTAGATTACTAAATTGATTTGGAGCTTGTCTAGAACAGAGTTAAATATAATTGAGAATCATCCTGAGCAGATGTATTATTTGGAAGTTGATTTAAAATAACACTAATCATAACGTACGTTCTGAACTTGTTCAAAAGAGAACAGCGCCAATCATACTTTAAATCAAACAGTTAAAGACGGGATTATTATAGAACAGGGCAGGCGCAGTACAATGCACCGATTAAGAGGCGCATATACTTCACTCACGTCGAGTACAGTCAGCCCCTTCCGGAGGGCCCGTTTTTTGTAAAAATTAGAAAGATAGACTGGAAAACCTGCCCTAAAGGCATAGCCGCCGCGAGGCAATGCGGTTGAACGTAGCCCAAGCGATGCCATAGCGACGAAACGCTGCGGACCATAAAACTCTATAAATCGTCCAACCTGGCAAAAGACTATACAATCGGAGCTTGTGCGGCTTACCAGTCGCCAGTATTGTGACACAAAACTCCTCGACCGTAGGATATGTCGGCCCTTCCATCGCTCTTCGAGAACCCAACCACAGCGCTTGAATATAGCCGAAAGCCAATGGTGTCGCTCCCACATCTTTTCCCATTGCCTCAGCGCCAAACCATGTCGCAAGTGACCTGCATAGGATGCAAGCACCGAATGCAATCGCTTCACATTACCTTCCTTGTCGTGACGCCGAAGGTCAATGCGTCTGGCTTTTCCCTGCCACGCGGGCATCGCCGTCGAACGCTCGAACGCATCCAAACGTGTCCTTAAATTCCCTAATGTTCGCCGTCGTGGCAAACGCCGGTTCCACCAGGTTTTCCATCCCACGAAATCAATACCATTCCCTACCGAAAACGGCTTAGTCATCTCATTCCTAAGCTCAAGCTTCAGACGCTCGTGCAGAAAACCCTCAATAGCATTTGCCCATTCTGCTAACAACTCTCGATCTTGTGCTAACAAGACCATATCATCCACATAGCGCAGGTAATATCTACACTTGAGAGTCCGCTTTATGAAATGGTCAAGTTCATTAAGATATACATTTCCCCAGAACTGACTTGTGAGGTTACCAATAGGAAGACCCCGTTCGTTGTGCTTACCAAAGAGGCTCTTGTGAGGAGGCACTGGGTATCCTGGTGCTCCGGGTGCATCCACACCCTTTCTACGGGATTTAAATCGGTAATTCTTAGTGGAATCATGAAATAAGAGAGTGCGCGTCAGCCATAGCAACTCTGGATGGGTAACCTTCCGTGCAAGTATTTCGAACAGCGTTTGCTTGTGTATGGATGGGAAAAAATTCGCTACATCGAGCTTCAAAGCCCATGCGGGGCGCTTGCCATTTGCGGTGATCCTTCGAAGGAAATTCATCAGGCGGTTGCTTGCTGACAGGCTACCTTTCCCTTTACGACATGCGTAAGAGTCATGAATGAAAAGCGGCTCATATAGACGCTCCTGATGAGAAACTAGGAGATGATGGACGACACGATCGCGAAAATCAGCAGCGAAAACCTCACGCGGCTTAGGACCATCGGTGATGAAGCATATAGAACGCCCCGGACTGTAAGTGTGCTCTCTAAGTTCTTTGCTCAGAGAAAGAAGGTTCTCCTCGGCATTGAACTCAAATGCCAGGGCGTTCGCTGTATTGCGCTTGTTGCGGCGGCACTGTCGATAGCACCGCCACAAAGCGCTAAAAGAATAAAGGTCAGTGCTGATCATGAGCATAGGCGGACGGCGCGAGCGTGGTTGTTGTTGTTCTTATTGTCGTTGTTCACGTTTCCATTGTTGAAATTCACGTTCCACGCGTTGTTGGAATTGTTGGCGTTGGTAGTAGCCGACCAGTAGTTGGATGAGGCACATACCCTCTCCGCTTCTTCCCGCACATCGTCAGCATTTCAACGTGCGGACCCGGGCGCCTGACACCACTTCAGTGTGAGAAAGACACCCTTGTGCCTCTGCCCTATCACAGAGCTTCGGCTTTCGCCTGATATAACGTTTGATTCATTAAGCAGGTAATAAAATAACTGGGTAGGCAACGAGTCTTGCTCGTTGCCGTCCACCAGCAAGACTGGTGGACTACCCTGTATCCATTACCAAATTAGATATTCAAAGAACATATCAGGCGGGAGAGGGACCACATGATCACGGCACGCTCGACTGGGCTAGCCCTTTTGGCATCGCCTGCCGATTCTCGCCATGGCTCTGACCCTGGCGTTTAAGCCAGCCTTCATTCTGCTTTGCTATCTCAGTCACCAAGCTAATAGCATGCTCGAACGAATTGAAGTTCGGAAATGCCGACATCATGGCACAACCGAAGCAACACTTTAAGCTCTTCTAGCTCTTCTCGCAAGTTCAAAAGAATAGGAGACTTTTCGCGGCGCGAGTTCGCGCGCACAACCAGCTTTAATACCTCTCTTGCACCGTCTCGGAGGTCTGCTCCCAGGGAATACTTGTGGTAACGTGAGAAATTACGCACTACCTGCTCAAAATAAAGACACAGGTCATATGCGCTTTTGTAAATCGGCAAATGCTCAGT
>JAKEHC010000073.1 GCA_022615255.1 Candidatus Dadabacteria bacterium
CCACCTGCGCCTCGTACTTGTCTATGCAAAAATCCCCTACCTCTACCATGTCATCCGGACAGGTATCTTCAGCCCCAGCCAACTCCAACTCAATCGCCTTCTCAAAAAAAGGAATACATTTGCTCGCACTGCTGACTATCCTTATCTCTCCGGTTAGCTTCTTAACGCATGCGTGTATCACGTCAGGGTCGTGATTGCCCAATGCCGGCATGCTTGTTACGGACAACAAACCAAAAATCATCCCTAAAACAGTTGAGAAAACAAATAACCTTCTCATTTTGGTATACCTCCTTTATTTGGGTTTTTATAGCCAGTTTTATTTGAGTGTAGAGACGCATTGCAATGCGTCTCTACATAGGAGCGGCTTCCAGCCGCGACTTTCCACCAGCAAGCCTGTCCTGAGCGATTTCGAAGGGACTGGTGTACTCCCCTGCTTTTTGTTCTATATCCTCACCTAACGGGTCAGAGGTCCTGATCTCGACTACCCTATCTACCTTACTCAAAGACAAACGTTATTTTGAACATTAACTCAATGTGGTAAAATGTGAAACATTATGAGAGGCAGGGTGTGGTTGCTTTTGGTGGGTCTTCCACTTCTTTTTTCTTGCGCTTCAATTACCAGAAAAGGTATGGAAGGCTATCAAACCGACGGCGAGACTCAAATAGGCATGGCTTCATGGTATGGTGACAAAGAGCACGGGGGTAAAACTGCAAGCGGGGAGCGCTTCAGCATGTACGACTATACGGCTGCCCATAAAGAGCTCCCGATAGGAACAATGGTCAGGGTTACTAATTTAGAAAACGGGCGAGATGTCATTGTTAGAATTAATGACCGGGGTCCTTTTAAAAAGGGACGCGTAATAGACCTTTCTTATGCACCTGCCAAAGATATTGGCATGATTGGGAAAGGCACTACGAAGGTAAAGGTAGAAGTCCTATCGGCGCCCAAAAAAACAAACAACTACTTTGAGGCTCAATATACCGTCCAGGTTGGATCGTTTAGCGATGAACAAAAGGCATTCCTGTTCAAAAAGACACTCGACCGTAAGCATGACGGCGTTCGGATTGAAACCATTGATTTCGGTGCTTACACGTTCTATAGGGTAAAAATAGGACAATTTTCCGAAAGAAGTAAGGCTGAAAAACTAGCCAAGAGCCTTAGAAGGTCAGGATATCCAGGGCAGGTAATACAGGAATAATTCCTTCAAAGTAAATAACCTCGCGGCAGAGGCACGTGGTTATTTACTGGTGTTTTTATTAAATTTGACTTCACGATAAACCTTCTATATTCTAGTTTAGGTATTTTCGCATTTGCGTAGAAATAGCGATTAGTAAGTGCTTTCTATAACATACCGCTTGGATCCATCTCATGGACCGAGACGGGAGGAAGCTTGAATACAGTACTCATTAGGACGGAACAGGTGCCGTACCTGAACAAGATTTAAAACATAAACCAGCAAGGGCTCAAGCCCGATTAGCTGGTTTTTTATTTTGTAAAAACTAGCCAAGAAGGCGCCAAGTAAAACGGAATCATTTATCTTCGTGTCTAGGTGTCTTAGTGGTTACAAAAAAATAAAAATGAAAAAAGTCACAGTCCCAGAGCTTTGTGATATGAAGAACCGGCGTGAGAAGATCGTTATGGTTACAGCTTACGACACTCCAACTGCAAATATAATTGATGAAGCCGGGGTAGATATTATACTTGTCGGTGACTCCCTTGGGAACGTAATTCAAGGGCTTCCGAACACCCTCCCCGTAACTATGGACGAGATGGTTTACCACACAAAAATCGTCTCTAGAGGAATAGAGCGCGCCCACCTGTGCGGGGATATGCCCTTTATGTCCTATCAGGCTTCAAAAGAGGATGCCTTAAGAAATGCCGGAAGATTTATAAAAGAAGGTGGAGCGGAATCAGTAAAGCTTGAGACGAATGAGAATTATCTTGATACAATCTACGCTATTCAGAAGTCGGGAATCCCAGTCATGGGGCACATCGGTTTATGTCCTCAGTCAATACACATAACCGGGGGTTATAAGATTCAGGGACGTGAAAACCAGGAGGCAAAAAGGCTTCTCGAGCTGGCAAAGTCTACAGAAGAGGCGGGTGCGTTCTCATTAGTTCTGGAAAGCATTCCGAGAGACCTCGCAAGAAGAATAACGGAATCAGTTATTATCCCGACTATTGGAATCGGAGCAGGCCCATTCTGCGACGGACAGGTGCTTGTTATAAACGATTTAGCAGGTCTGTCGCCCGAGCCAGTTCCCAGGTTCGTAAAAAGGTACGCAAACCTGAGAGATAGCATTGCAAATGCCGTAAGGGATTTTGTCGAAGAAGTCAAAGAAGGAACATTCCCAGACTCCGAACATTCATACAACTGAGAGGAGAAAAAGGTGAGGATTATACGTAGCGCGAGAGAGATGCAGAGCATAGCAAATGATGCGATAAAACAAGGGAAGAAAATATCCCTCGTTCCTACAATGGGGGCGCTTCATGATGGGCACATCAACCTCATAAGCGAGGGTAGGAAGAGAGGAGATGTACTTGTAGTAAGTGTATTCGTAAACCCCGCGCAGTTCGGTCCTAACGAGGACTTCACCAAGTATCCAAGGGACCTGGAAGGTGATTTAAGAAAGATAGGGAGCCTCTCCGTGGATATCGTTTTTACCCCAACCCTGGAAGAAATTTATCCCGAAGGATTCCAAACATATGTAGAAGTAAAAGGGCTTCAAGAATACCTCTGTGGGCGCTTTCGTCCGGGACATTTTAGAGGTGTAACCACAGTTGTTCTTAAATTGTTCAATATCGTTAAGCCTCGTATTGCGCTATTCGGCGAAAAGGATTACCAGCAATTAAAAATCATTCAGAGAATGGTTAAGGATTTAAACCTGGAAGTTGAAGTTATAGGATACCCCATTATCAGAGATAAAGACGGGCTCGCACTCAGCTCAAGAAATATGCATCTCTCGACTAAAGAGAAAAACAGCGCTTACGGCGTTTCAACGGCGCTTAGTGAAATAAAGAAGAAGTTTGATATGGGTTGCAGAGAGACCAAACTCATGGTTGAATTTGGGAAGAAGATATTAGAGAATGCAGGAATCAAAGACGTTGACTATCTAGAGGTCTGCGACTCCGAAACCCTTGAGGAGAGAGACCTAGCCGAGATTGGAAACCTGGTGGCTGTAGCAGTAAAAATCGGAGGAACAAGGCTTATCGACAATATAAGACTTTAAAGGAGGATACTTCAATGAATAGAGTGCTTCTAAAATCAAAAATACATAGGGCAACCGTCACAGAGGCAAATCTGGATTACGAGGGAAGCATCACGATTGATAAAACCTTAATGGATGCTGCCGATTTAATACCTTATGAGCAGGTGCACATTTTCAACCTAACAAATGGACAGAGATTTTTCACCTACGTTATGGAAGGCGAGCCTGGCTCCGGTGTAATATGCGCAAACGGAGCCGCCGCACACCTGGCAACGGAAGGAGACACTATAATCATAGCAAGCTTTGCATCGTATAACGAAAACGAGGGAAAAAGACATGAACCAAAATTGGTTTATGTGAGCGTGAAAAATAAAATCAGGAAAATAAAACCCGAACCTAAGAGACTAAGACTCGCGAATAGTTGAGCTCAAAGTTAAAAAGCGAGGCCGAGTCTATTTTGATCTTTTAGCAAGCCAGCCTGCAACGCTTGGCCAGAGTTCCTTTAAAGCCTTGCTGCTTACTGAAAGCCCAATGTGTCCGCTTGGGAAAATTATTGTTTCCTTATCTTTACTTGATATCAGATTCTCTAAAACTATACTCGTAGAGGGAGGGACAAGATGATCCTTCTCAGCTATAAGATTTAATACCGGGCATTTTATTTTTCTTAAATCGACTATCCTTCCTTTAATTTTAAGTTTGTTTTCTACAAGCAGGTTCTCCTGATAACAATACTTTATGAACTCTCTAAATACCTCTCCAGGAACTGGAATGTTATCGTTCAGCCACTTTTCCATAGCGAGGAAATTTTCAACTAGCTTTTTATCATCTAGCCTTTCGTAAAAAGTAACATACTTTGTGACAAGGTTTTCAATCGGCTTCATAAAAAGAAAAATTGACTGGAGATATTCGGCAGGAGCATTTCCATAGGCGTCCACAAATTTATCAACATTAAAGTACGATTTATCTCCCCAAAGGTTTAACAGCCCCTCCTTCGAAGCTTTAAAATCGATACCGGTAGCCATAATGACCAGGTTTTTTACATCCTCAGGATGAAGCGCAGTGTAGATTACAGACATTGTTCCACCCATACAGTAGCCGAGTATGCTTACTTTGTCCGAGTTCGAGATTTTCCTTACTCTTTTCACTACCCCGCGCATATATTTATTTATATAAAAATCTAAATTCTGGTGCTTATCCTCATCACCTGGGATTCCCCAATCTATCATATATACGTCTATTCCACCTTTTAGAAGTACCTCGACGACACTTCTTCCAGGTTGCAAATCCAGTATATAAGGACGGTTTACAAGTGCAAAAACCATAACAAGGGGTGTTGGAAGCACCTTTTCCGCTACAGGGATGTAATGAAGAAGCCTGAGTTTATTTTCTGTAAAGACAACCTCATGAGGAGTTGTACCTACTTTAACTTCAGGTTGTTCTCCCATGCCTAGTTTTATCGCTTCTAGAAGCCTCTGAGCTTTTACTCTTAAGGATTCACTCATACTCATTCATTATTTTATGAATATCTGCTTCACAAAATTATATAGATTAAGCTAAATCTTAACGAGTCCTAGTAGAATATTCTAGGAACCTTTAAAGGAAGGTTATTAGCGGGTAAGAATCCAATGCAAAAGAATTTGTGTGTCATTTACGTTTTTACACAAGAATGTCATAAGAGCCGACGAAGGGACTTGAGCTCAGAACCCATGCATTCCGAAAGTCATTTTTGCCCTTAATGCCGTTTTGAGCTGTAAAGCAGAAAATCAAGAAAACCCTTGATTTGGGTCTCCTCGGTAGGAGCAACAGGCAGACCGCCCCTGACTTGTTACAATCCCTGATAAAGCTTTAGTGAACCGTTCACTAGATAATATCTTTTCTTTCTGATATATCAATTAACTTAAATCTGTTCTCCTGTTTAACCTCAGGACAAAGAGGAGAACCCTAAAAACTCCAAGCTGAGCTTTTTAGGATGCCTTATGCGCAACGCAGTTGGCTATATCAAATGAGAAGGAAAAGCAGAGGAAAACAATGACTCATTCAATGAAAAAACCCGCTAATGACGGCAAATCACAAGCAGGCTACCAGTATCAAAGAAGCGATGTCAGAAATATACCCCGCTGTGAGGAGTATGAGAAGAACATCATAGGCTGCATTTTAAAGGATGGGATGCTGATTGACCAGGTTGTAATGATGCTCAATTCAGAGGATTTCTACGAAATTCGGGATCAAATTATTTTTGGCATTATGCTCCGACTGAGGGACAAAGGCGTTCCCATTGACATTCATTCAGTCAGTCAGCACCTGAAGGAAAAGAGTTTAATAGGGGACGTCGGCGATTCTCCATATTTAGTGCACCTTGCAGAAATTGCAACCTCACCCGCCAACCTATCTTATCAGGTTGCTAAAGTGAAGGAGGCATCAATCAGAAGATCATTAGGGGAGAAATTACTTCGGATTATTGAAGCGATCGAGCGGCGGGCGGACAGGGAAACCAAAGAGAAACTAGGAACTGAGATTGAAAACCTATCGATGCTTGAGGAATCTAATGTTAATGTAATGTCCTTAGCTAACTATCAAGCACAAGAAATGGCCTGGCTTCTTGAAAAAGCCTTGCCAGGTCAATTCCCGTCTATCATGTACGGAGATGGTGGGCTTGGGAAGAGCTATCTTGGGCTTTATTTTGCCATTCTCGTGGCGCTGGGAGAGCAAAAATTTCTAGGCTTGAGGTTTCCTGAAGAACCGTTGAGCGGGCTTTACGTCGACTGGGAGCTTGACATAGATGAATTTTCCCGGCGTGCCTTAAAGATTGTGAATGGCTTAGGGCTTTCAAAGGTGCCTAGTAATTTATATTACTACTCACCCGATAAGAGCTTGTACAAGCTACTCCCAGAGCTAAAAGGGATCATATCCGCCAGGAAAATACGATTCTTGATTATTGATTCCCTTGGGGCAGCCTGCGTTGACCCGGACAACGTTGGGGATATAGTCGAGGTATTCAGCCAAATCAAGGGTCTCGGTATTGCCACACTGATTTTAGACCATCAAAGCAAGATGCAGTCACAAGACAACTATAACGTTAAGACGCCTTATGGAAGCGTGTATAAGTACAATCTATCACGTTCAGTTTTTCAATTATCCTGTGCCGGGAGAGACGGCAACCATATTTCCCTAATGCTTCGACATAAGAAAAGTAATTTTGGAAGACTCTTACATGACTTAATATTTGACTTATCTTTTGAGGGAGACAAGGTCATGTTCGTACAATCCTCAGCTTTAACCCCTGAAGAAAAGGAAATGATGCTGATACATGAGGCAATGGTAGAACTAGAAGGAAAAGGGGAGAGGATCAATCAAAAAATCCTAATTTTGCAACTAAAGGGAATTTTAGGCAAAGACAGGATTATCTCTCTATTGGATAAAGGGGTAGGGATATTTTGGGATAAATCCCCAGGAGAAAAGAGGGAGATTATCTATAAACCTAAAATTCTAATAAGCGGATATATATATAAGCCGGATTTTAGAATTTTAGAAAATGAGGGTTCTGAAGATGAAATCGAAACCTCGGAGGTAATAGCTTGAGGGAAGAGAAAGAGGCGGTTTTATTAATATATCCCCGTAATCTTCTCTACAAGCGATATTCTCTCGTTTAAATCATATTTTCGCATTATGTCTATTCTTCCGGCTTCAGGCGAGCCTCCTCCGCGAATGCTTATTATCGAATACCATCCCCCCCGGTATGAAGCTATTATGTAACTCAAGAAGTCTAGCAATCCTAAGCCCCCAATCTCTTCCTTTAAGTATCTAAATTATGGAATCGGTTGCAACCACTATACCAATGCCCGGTTTTCTAAGCTTGATCAGAGAATATATATTAGAGTATTAGATGAGAGAGTACACAGTTAAAGCTGTAATCAGTATATTCTTGACCGCGTTAATTATATTAAATTTTTCCATGACCTTTTCACGGTTAAATGGGGAACCATAGCATTGATTATATGATTTGAAAACTCTAATGATCGCTTTTGAGGTATTTTATCTAAGTGACGATTCGTGTTAAACTCATTCAAGAAATCAAGCTAGTATGTAAATAAATACCGGAATTCCTGTTCTTATTTTTATTCTTTCATACAACCTACAGAGGTGATTATATGAGATTAAAGGATAAAGTAGCTATCGTTACAGGGGGATCATCTGGTATAGGTCGTGCCATAGCTCTTGGATACATGAAGGAAGGCGCCAATGTTGTCATAGCCGCTTTGAGAGAAGATAACTGCGAGGAAGTTGTCGTTGAAATCAAGAAAATGGGGGGGAATGCGATCTATGTTATAACTGATGTCTCAAATCTAGATGACCATAATCGTTTACTGTCAAAATCCTTGGAGAAATTCGGCAAACTGGATATTCTAGTCAATGACGCTGCTTATTCAGCTCGAGAAGAAATATTTGAAACAACACCTGAAAGCTGGGATAAGCATATAGACATAGGTTTAAAAGGTTTATTCTTCCTCTCTCAGAGCTTTGCAAAACAACTTATCAAGCAGGGCGCCGGCGGCCGAATAATAAACATTGGCTCAGTGGCTGGCGTCATGGATTTTCATCCCGTATCCATTGCATATCATGTGGCTAAGGCGGGAGTAATTCACCTCACACGCGTAATGGGCGTAGATTTAGCAAAATATAAAATAACAGTTAATTGTATAGGTCCAGGCTCCACAGTTACACCTATGTCTTCTTCGAAGGACCCCCATTATAGAGAATATATGACCAAAGGAATTCCCGAAGGACGGATGGCTAATCCAGAAGAAATGGTGCCACCGGCCGTCATGTTTGCCTCGGATGAAGCTGAATATATAACAGGGCAAACACTTTTTGTTGAGGGTGGTGCTCTAGCCGTATATCTTGGGCGAGTCTCTTAATAAAAAAATGTGGACATCTGTCCCCATTTTTGAGAAGGATTCTCAGAAGAAGTTGGCCCGGCGCTCTAATCACTAAAACCGTACCTTTTCCAGTTGCTGACCACCTTTTCCTGAATCTCGATAGGGAAGCTATGTTTAAAACTGGAAATTTCAGACCGATCAAAGCCGGGTAATAGTCCGTTATAAACGACTTTGGTACTGCTTGTGTCCTTTTTTTCCGCCATGGTTAGGTAATGAATGAGTGGAAGCGTACTTTCATGCCTATAAAAATGAGAATCGGTATCCGGATGACAACGGGTGGCGAAGGCCCAGACCACTTCATTGACATTGCTGGGATCGATATCATCATCGAGCAGAATAACCTTGGGGATATCGAGACCTGCTTTGCTTCTAAAAATGATTTCCTTGGCCATATGAGCTAGGTTCTTTGTGCTCTCTTGTGAATGACTGGGCCTACTTACAGTAACGACCAGCCAGTGAAGGGCGCTTTCGTATAAACAAAAGCAACTGGCCGCCGGGAAGCCGTGCTTCCAGAGTTCAGCTAGAACCATGGCAGCCATAACAGTTCCACAGCAGGTATGAGTATCCTCAACAGGGACTCCAGCTACAACCACGGGTAGAATAGGATTGTTTCGGTAGGTGATTGCAGAAACGTTAAAAATGGGCTGAGGTCTGGCATCACCGGTGTAACCAGCAAATTCCCCCATGGGACCCTCGCTGACTGTTTCCGTGTGTGAAACGGTTCCCTCGATCACAATTTCACAGGTTGCCGGAACCTTTAGGTCTACCGTCTTACAGGGAACGATATCGATAGGTTCGCCAAAATGAGCCCCGAGAACATCGGCCTCATCAACAAATTCAGGCAGGTGCATGGCTGAGAAAAAAGGCACCGCAGGTTCACATCCCACGGCCAGGGCAAAAGGCATTGGTTTATTCTGTTCCTTCCACATTTGATGTATGATGCCGACATGCTGTAGTGGAACCACCAGTCCAGTCATGCGATTTTTGTCCAACAGCATAATTCGAGTAATGGACCAGTTTGTCCAGGAACGATCAGGTGTCTGGACAATAATAGTACCCCAGGTATTGATATAGCGACCGCCATCTCTTTGATGGATAAAAGGACTCGGAAATCTCATTAAGTCCACATCCTGCCCGGTCATGATATTCTCCTGACAAACACCGGTATTGACTGTTTTAGCGGGGATTCCCTTTTTTGAAATTGAGCTCGCCAATATGTTTATAATTTCATGCGCCCCGGCGTGCGGCGACAATCCAAGGGAAATGGCAATGCGAGAAAACAAGAGTCCCTTCTGCCTGCTCACACCTGCCGACCCTCCCAGTACTCTGAAACCATTTTCAATATCCTTGACTTTATTAAAGAGGGGGGCCGGCGCTTTCAGATCATAACATCTTCTGATAACTGCACTAAGTTCAAGATTCCAATCGACCTCTACCTCAATCTCCCGCAGTTCTCCAATATCGGCAAGTGAACGAATGTATTCTCTAAGGTCTTTTATATGAATCATTTGATGCTCCCCAAAAAATCAAACACGTTAAAATTATTGTCGGTCTATTCTCCGCACATCTTTTGCTTTTTCAGGAATATCCTTAGGATCGTAAAAAAATCAGATCCTAAAAAGCAAGCAACTGAGAAAGAGAAAACCAAATTCATGTTTGAAAATTTGTACAGCTATTACTAAGTCTACAGATTTTCCCGCCGCTCTAATTATTCTACCTAAATTACTGTCCTTCTGGGGAACATCAGATTTACCATCTCCCTCCGAGCTTCGAGGTGGTTTGGAATGGCTTAAAGAGCCGCGTATAAGGGCTTATTCTTAGCGACGTTAGCTTATCCTCTTTTTTCCTTTTTCCCGTTTATGCCAAGAAAAAGATTAATACAACTAATCAAAAGTCGTAGCAAAAAACGTAGCAATGAGAATTTGAGAAACTGAAGAAACGTTGCAACTAACTGAAATCCTTGAGCCGACGAAGGGACTTGAACCCTTGACCTGCGCATTACGAGTGCGCTGCTCTACCGCTGAGCTACGTCGGCTTTTACCAATATAACCTCATTGAAGGTAAATATAAACACTCAGAATTCATCACTTAACACGCTCTTTCAATCCCTCTTCAAATAATATTGTAGAGACATCCCATGGGATGTCTCTACTTCATTTTTTTAAACCCGCCGCTAAAAAATAAAAAAGCACAAGGATTAAGCTTTCACGAGAAAAAAGTTTAGCTGAGTTTTAGAGCTAACGTCAAGAAAGCATAACATACTCAATTCATAAATCGCCCTAGCCTAGATTGAATCTCAGATATGGCAGACTTAATATCTTTCTGCACTTTCAGAATTGAATCTTTATCCTTGTAGGTTTGCCTTGGCCAGAAAAACCCCTTTAATCCATCCCCTCTCCTTCGGGGAACAATATGAATGTGGAGATGAGGCACGCTTTGGCTGACGCGGTTGTTGATGGCTACAAACGATCCCTCTGCCTTAATGCCCTCTTCAACCGCTTGCGCTATAAGCCTTGCGTTCGTAAAAAGCGGGGTGATAAGAGCGTATGGCAGATCAATCAGAGTCTTGCAGTGCTCCTTCGGAACAAGCAGGCAGTGCCCAGGAAATAGTGGACGATGGTCTAAAAAGGCAAAAGACGCATCGTCTTCGAATACCACATAGCTTTCTACTTCTCTGCGGATTATCCTACAAAATTTACAAACATTGCTCCCTGCGCCAAATATTTTGAGTTGTTCCGTATTTCCCTTTCGCATAGTGGTCAAATTTTCCTAAATCTTACACACTCACATATCCTTACGTGACAAAAGATTGCTGAATAGTGTAGCATCAATAAACGATATGAAGGAAAAATGTATCTTTACTATCGGGCACTCGAACCGAAGCCTCGACGAGCTTCTCAAGGTTCTAAAACACTACAAAATAGAAGTCCTAGCAGATGTTCGGTCCTTTCCCGTCTCAAGTCGTAACCCCCAATTCAATAAAGAAGCCCTTGAAATCAAGCTCCCTGAGAGCGGCGTCCAGTACAAATGGATTGAAAAGCTTGGAGGATTTAGAAAGGAAGGGTATGAGGGATATATGAAGACAGAAGACTTCAAAGATGGATTAGAGGCGCTAATCGAGATTGCAAAAGAGAAGGTAACAGCCGTTATGTGTGCCGAGGTTCTATGGTTTCGGTGTCATCGTCGTTTTATCGCCTCTCTACTCACAAAAGAGGATTGGAAAGTAAGCCACATATACAATGAAAAGAAATCGGAGACGCATAGAGACGCTGAAAAGAAAAAGAAACAATTAAGTCTGATGCTCAATGATAAAGAGAGATAGAAGAATATAATGAAAGATAGAGAGCCGCCTCCACATTACAAAACTATCAGACAAGCCCTGTTCGAAGAACTGCTAGAGGGGAAGAGAACAGTAAGAGAGTTATCACAGGCGCTCAGAATCTCAGAGAGGGAGGTTATTGCTCATCTTACTCACGTTAAGCAATCCGCTCCACAAAAGGGATTTAGATTCATCATGCAACCCTCAGAGTGCTTGAACTGTGGGTTTATATTCCAGGATAGAGAGAGGCAAAAGAAGCCCAGCAGATGCCCCAGGTGTAAAGAAGAACATCTCACAAATCCTGTATTTGGGCTTGAAAAATTAAAATGAATTTTTCAGATTATGTTTTGATAAAAACAAAGGTAATTTCATTAATTCCCCTAATAAAAATCACATTTATTTATTATACATATTCTGTAGAGACGACCCGCCGGGTCGTCTCTACTTAATTTGATATAGAACCCTCACGGGCTGCGACTATCTAATACCTCACATTCGTTACGTGTCTTATAAAAGCCTATCCCTTGTGACAAAGTTAAAATCAATATAGTGCGGTATTTCAGTATCACTGAGAACCTCAAGTTCGCCAGGGAAGCCGTACTGCCCAAGCTCTTTAATATCTCCAAAACGATTTACGAGTTTCATAGCCTCCCTCACATCACCTTCGGCAAATAAATTAAGGAGTATTGAAGTCAGGTTCTTAATATCCACTTCTAACTTTTCAAAATCTATTTTGAATTTTTTAGCCTTGGCATCAAAATTGATTGAGCCGCTTTCCTTAAAAAAGCTGTATGCCAAAAACGCTGAAGCTGTATCAGGATAGTTGTAGAACATACCTCGCCTTATGTATCTAAACATCTCGGCAATAGCAACAACGTAGGCTTTGATCAGTAGATCGTCTTTTAGGAAGTCTTCAGTAAGGTATCTCAAATTATAAAGAGCTATCAAATCAGATTTAAGCTCGTGTAGAATCAAATAAGACTTATCTAACTCCGACATCTTCTTATTGATGGAATCCACCCCGTAAAAATGTCCTAGGTCATGGCCACGAAGCCACACGAGCAAAAGCTTAGAAGTAATGCTTTCATCAAGTCCCTCAATAACCGAATAATCTTCAAGGTACTTTCTAGCAATCTCCTTTGAGATTAGCTTAAATCTAGTGGCATATATATTTATAAAAACAGTCATCCTTGACAGGGTAGAAAGATTTTGAGGGGTGCCACCTGAAAAAAACACGCAGATGGGTTTATGCCGGATATTCAGCTCCCCCGCAAGAAAAAATACTTCAATACATCTCATAACGGGTGCGCTCTTCTTAATCGAAAAACCCCTTTTTTCTTCTGAGACGGGAAGATTTTCTAGGAAAAGGTCAAGTTTTTTATCATATCCCTCTATCAAATTGTCAAAAGATTTATTAATAACTCCAACTGCTCCGGAGTAGCATCTACTGTTATGCTTATCCCAGGAATGGATCTTCCCTAAAATTAGGTCAATATAGTCCTCTTCTTTACGCCTAAGGGTAATAGAACATATATCGTATATTCCTTGTCGCATTGATTCTACCTTACTACTTAAATCAAGCTTCTCCTGACCAGATAGATAGGATGCCCCTCTTTTTAGGGTTTCTACCATTTTTTGGTAAATTCCATCCTCTAACTCTATAATAGAAGCCTCACCCGCTTTTTGCATGTGATATAGCATTTCAATACACTCAAGTGCATGAAGGAATGAGCGAATTGGCTGTCTTAGTCCCTCATCAATCTTCATATCTAAATCAACTATGGCGCTTTTCTTATACATGCTCTCTACGATTTTTCTCGTAAGTCCCTTTATTTTATCAATCTTTTTAATACAGAGACGACCCGCCGAGTCTTCTTTACTATCTTTTACTTACCCTATCTATATTAAACGAAATATAAAGCCTTTTTGTAGTTAATACAAAAAAGGGCTTGACATGGGAAAAAATTGTTATATAATTAACACTGTTAATTAAAATGACGATGTTAAAGATAGTGAGGAATAATGGGTATTAAGGAACGGCAGTCACGGCAAAAGGAAATGCTTAGGCAAGAGATTTTAGACGCAGCCAGAGAGCTATTCATTAAAGAAGGCTACGAGAATGTCTCTATGCGCAAGATTGCAGAGAGGATCGAGTACTCACCAACCACAATATACATATATTTCAAAGATAAATCAGACCTGCTCTATCACTTATGCGAGGAAACCTTCGCCAAGTTGGTGAAGGAGTTTGAGAAGTTAGGTGATGACCTCAGTGATCCAGTTGCCGTTTTGAAGAAATGTGGGCGAATATATATAGAGTTTGGCTTGAAATACCCGAATCACTACAATGTGACGTTTATACTTTGTATCGAGCCTGATGAGGCACGGGGAAAGCATCTCAGCGAAGACTCTATGGGAATGAAGGCGTTTGGTTACCTCCGAAAAATTGTCCAGGAATGCGTTAAGCAAAAGAAGTTTCGTGAGGTTGATGTGGAGACAACCAGTCAAGCATTGTGGTCTGGGGTTCACGGGTTAACCTCACTTCTTATTGCTCATCCTGAGTTCCCCTGGGTTGATAGAGAGCGGTTGATTGACTTTACGCTTGACATGATGATTGAAGGTTTGAAAGCCTAAATTTTTTTGCCATAATGCTTAACGGCGTTAAGAAAATGATGTGTGTTAATCCAGCTATGAACAAGATTTTGGAGGGTTCAAAATGGCATCATTAGCGAGACGAAACCTATTTCATGATAAAGTCCGCTTTGCAGTCACACTCACCGGTATCGTATTCTCTGTGGTTCTTACCTCGATTCAACTAGGACTCTTCATAGGATTCACCACGGCAACGTCAAACATCATTGATAACTCAAGGGCAGATCTATGGGTTACTTCAAAGGAACTAACTCATATCGAGAATGGATTGCCTTTCTCAGAAAGAAAGCTGTATCAAGTCTTAGCGACGCCCGGGGTAGAAAGTGCCCAAAAGCAAATTATCCAGTTTGGCAGTTGGAAGCGCTCTAACGGTGCGGTGGAGAGCATCACACTTGTAGGATTCAACCTTGACGGGGTAATGGGCGGCCCGTGGAATATAATAAGTGGGAGTATACAAAATCTGAAAACGGCTGACGCTATTATTATTGATGAGCTCTACCGCGATAAACTTGGAGTCACACACCTCGGTCAAACGGTCGAAATTGGAGGCTACCGTGCTCGTGTCGTCGGATTCACCAGGAACATTCGCACGTTCACGACTGCCCCCCCTGTATTCAGCTCTTTTAAGAACGCACAGAACTACGGCGGTTTAAGAGAAGATCAAACGGTATATATTCTGGTCAAGGCGAGAGCCGGAGTTGATATTAAAGAACTCAAGAAAGAGCTTATCTCTCGTCTCCGGGATGTAGATGTCTATACCACGGCTGAGTTCAGTCGAAAGCAAAAGTTTTACTGGATGTTTGGGACGGGAGCAGGATTTACTGTTTTGATCGCAGCTCTTCTAGGGTTTCTAGTCGGGGTGGTGGTAGTGGCACAAACCCTTTACGCAGCAACTGTAGACCACATCCGGGAGTACGGCACGCTTAAAGCCATGGGGGCGTCAAATGGCTACCTTTATCGCGTAATCATCAAGCAAGCAACGATCAGCGGTCTGATCGGGTACGCCGTCGGAATGGCAATTAGCTTAATCCCTATCTACATATCTCAAAGAGGTACAACCGCCATTATTCTTCCCTGGCAAATGGGCTTTGGCTTGCTCGTTTTGACGCTACTCATGTGTATCGGTGCATCCCTGGTGTCCATAAACAAGGTGACGCAAATAGACCCGGCGATGGTATTTAAAGGATGATAAAAAAAGAGGTCAAGATGGTAAAAAAGATGATGACAGAATTCAAGAGAGATTTAATAGGAGGGCAAATCATGCAGATTGATTTAAAAGAGAGAAAGGATGCTGTGATTGAAGGAAATCATTCAAAAAACATCACAAATATAAATTATGGTGAGTTCTCTGATGAGAATCTTGTTAAAGCCTTTGTGGATGATAGAAAAGAAGAGGCTTTTAATGAGATTGTAAATCGTTATGCAGATAAGGTCTTTCGTTTAGCGCTAAGAATAACCCATAACCCACATGACGCTGAAGAGGTCCTGCAAGAGGTATTTCTCTCCATGGAGAAGTTAGGCACATTTCGAGAGGAATCTAAATTTTCAACATGGCTCTACAGAGTTGCTATAAATGCAGGTTATATGCACCTGAGAAATGAAAGGAAATATAAGAATAACGTGAGCCTTGAGAGCGACATGCCTTATAGTGACAATGGTGTGCTCGAGGGGACAGAGTTGAACGACTTGAGCAATAGGCCTGATGAACTATTCCTAACCCATGAAGGAATGGAAACAATTGAAACGGCGGTGAATCAACTTCCTTTACCCTACAGGATAGTATTCCATCTAAGGGATGTGGAGGGTCTAACGAATCAGGAGGTAGCTAAGTCATTAGGTCTCAGCCTTCCCGCAGTTAAGTCCAGGATACTTAGAGCAAGGCTTTTTTTAAGGGACAGGCTCTCAGATTATTTTTATGAATGGAGAAAGTAACTCGAATCCTTATTCTCCAAATTTTGTCTGATTTCATAGTTAAAAAATGATGATATTGATTCCTCTTGTGTCTTCTGAATTCGACCGGTTATAAGGAGGGTTTGAAATGCAAACTGCAATTTCGGTACAGAATTTAACTAAAATTTACTCATCAGGTGAGGCGGCTGTACTCGCAATTGATGGTGTGAATTTAAATGTAAACTCAGGCGAGGTTGTACTTCTAATGGGACCATCAGGCAGCGGTAAGACAACCCTTTTGTCAATAATGGGATGCATACTGCGACCCACATCAGGAAGCGTACGGATCTGCAACCGCGAAGTGACAGGACTAAGCGAGAAGGAATTACCCAAAGTTCGGCTGGACCATATCGGATTTGTATTTCAAGCTTTCAATCTCTTTCCCACACTTACGGCTGGTGAAAACGTGGAGCTCGCGCTTGACCTGAAAGGTATAAGTAGCAAAGAGTCAAGACGCCTTGCTACAGGGCTAATTGAGCAAGTTGGTTTGAAGGATAAATACAACGTCTTTCCGTCTAATTTAAGTGGAGGGCAGAAGCAACGAGTTGCTATTGCCAGGGCGCTCGCCGGGAATCCGGACATAATTCTGGCGGATGAACCGACTGCGGCTCTTGATTCTCATAGCGGTCTTTCTGTTATGAAAATGCTGCACAATCTGGCGCATAAGGGAGGGAGAGCAGTCGTCATTGTAAGTCATGACAATCGCACGCTTGAATTTGCAGACCGTATCGTCAATATAGAAGACGGAAAGATTTTGAAAGAGCATATTCCAAGCATTGCTAGGATGCGTAAGGGCACTTTGCCCAAAAGGACTGAAATAGCCAATACCATAGTGGGGTAAAGAAAATCACAAATACCTTTTTTCAAAGGAGGGCGTTATGAAAAGAAAAATCGTTTACTCAATGACACTGCTTTTAATCATCGGACTGGTAACCTCATTCTTGATAATTAGCAGAGGGAGAGCCTCACAACCTATCCCAAGTTCATCAGTAAATCCCGAGCTAAAAAGCCTAGTCGCAGCCCCGGGTCGGGTAGAGCCGATCTCTGAGGAGATAAATCTTGGCGCAGATATAAGCGGTAAAATCAAAGAGGTTCTCGTAGAAGAAGGTGATCAAATCAAGGAAGGCCAAGTGATCGCTGTCTTAGAAAACGATGATTATCGGGCTCAAGTCAGTTCTGCTGAGGCAATGCTGAAGCTTAAAGAGGCTGAGTTAAGACGAATTATCAATGGTGCCCGCAATCAAGAACGGCGGGGAGCATGGGCAGAGGTGAAGGAAGCCCAAGCCGTCATGAAAAACGCCCAAGCAGACTTAGAACGTAGACGAGCGCTTTATCGCAAAGGAATTATAGCTCGGGAAGAGGTCGAGCGGACAGAACGAGACTACAATGTAGCTAAAGCTCGTTATGAGGCAACTGTAGAGCATCACAGTCTGATCGACGATGAAGCTCGAGAAGAAGACCGCTCTAAGGCTGAAGCCGATGTCGCTTTAGCAAAAGCCGAGCAAGACGAAGCCCAAGCGATACTAGAGAAAACGATTATTCGCTCTCCTGTTACCGGAGTGGTTTTACGCAAGCATTTGAATGCTGGAGAGGTTGTTTCCAATACATCAAATATCACCACGCCTATTGTTACCGTTGCCGATAATTCGACCTTGAGAGTACGCGTCGATGTAGATGAGACCGATGTTGGAAAGGTCGAGATTGACCAAAAAGCCTATGTAACCGCTGACGCTTATGGCAACGAGAAGTTTTGGGGTCGTGTGGTCCGCATTGGACAGGTGCTTGGTAAAAAGAGCTTTCAAACTGATGAACCCACTGAGCGGGTGGATACCAAGGTTCTGGAGACACTCATAGAGTTGGACAATGTATACAAACTACCTATCGGTCTGCGCGTTGACACATTTATCATAGTGAATAAAGAGCCTGGGGCAAATCTCACACAAACCAGCAACCGTTGACTCTTTAAGACTAAATTCCCTTGATCGAATTTGAGTTATAGTAAAGTTATTATGTAATGGGTTTTTATTCGGTATACTGAATTCGAGACATTGAAAATAATTTCAAATTGACTATTATTCTTGCGAATCTCCAAGCAGAACGGGTTAAAAAA